>CACXFD010000072.1 GCA_902766845.1 uncultured Lachnospiraceae bacterium
CACGCGTTTTTTTCTATGACAAGCGGTTTCCATAAAGAAATCGTCACAAAAACCGTCAAAAGCCGGACCTTTTTCGGGTCCGGCTCCGTTTGAGGCTCGTTTTGAAAGATAATCCAGTGATTCTGCGGCCGTCAGACGACGTCCTGCATGCTGTAGAGCCCCGGCTCTTTTCCGGCCAGGTAGCGGGCCGCTGCCAGCGCGCCCTGCGCGAAAATGCTCCGCGAGAAGGCGCTGTGCGAGATCGTGACCACCTCGTCCTGACCGGCAAAGATGACCTCGTGCTCTCCGACGATGCTGCCGCCGCGCACGGCACTGATGCCGATCTCCTGCTTCGGGCGCGCCATGCGCCGGCCGCTGCGGTCAAACACGTATTCCGGCTTCTCCGGCAGGCCGTCCGACGCCGCGTCCGCGAGCATCAGGGCCGTCCCGCTCGGGGCGTCCAGCTTGCGGCGATGGTGCTTCTCCACGATCTCGATATCGAACCCGCTCTTTCCGAGCACGCCCGCGGCCTCGCGGACCAGCTTCAGCAGCGTATTGATTCCGAGCGACATATTGGCGGAACGAAGGACCGGGATCAGCTCCGCGGCCTCCCGCACGCGTTCGAGCTGCGCGGCGCTCAGGCCCGTGCTGCACAGCACGAGCGGCAGGCGCTTTTCCACGCAGTAATCGAGCAGGCCGTCCGCGGCCGACGCGGTCGAGAAATCGATCACGACGTCTGCCTCGGGACACGGCTCCAGTGTCTCAAAGACCGGGAACTCCATCGGCTGCGGGCAGGGGTCCACGCCGGCCGCTACGGTCAGATCCGCCTCGTTTGCCGCGAGCCCGGCCACGACATGACCCATGTGCCCGCAGGCACCGTGCAGCAGGACCCGGATCATAACAGACCGTACCTTTCGAGTTCACGACGCATCAGTTCCACGTGCTGCGGCTCCAGCTCCGACAGCGGGGAACGCAGCGGTCCCACGCCCATGCCCATGATGTTCATGGCGCCCTTGACCGGGATCGGGTTGACTTCGCAGAACAGCGCGTCGATCAGCGGCATCGCCTCGAGCTGCATCTGAGCGCTCTTCTTCACATCGCCGCGCAGATAGCTCATGACCATCTCCTTGGTCTGGGCCGGCGCGATGTTCGAGAGCACCGAGATCACGCCCTTGCCGCCCAGCGCCATGATGGCCGTGATGCAGTCGTCGTTCCCGGAGTACAGATCCAGCTGGCCGTCGCAGTAATTCATCATGCGGGCCGTCTGGGCGATGTTCCCGGACGCGTCCTTGATGCCCACGATGTTGGGCACGGTCTTGACCAGCTTCGCGACGGTCTCCGGCAGCATGTTCAGGCCGGTGCGGCTGGGCACGTTATACAGGATCAGCGGGATCTTGACCTCGGACGCGACCTTGGTGAAATGCGCGACCAGGCCGTTCTGCGTGGCCTTGTTGTAATACGGGGTGACCAGCAGGCAGCCGTCCACGCCGAGCTTCTCCGCCGAGGTGGTGGTGCCGATGGCCGTTTCCGTGGAGTTGGAGCCGGTGCCGGCGATGATCGGGATCCGGTGATTCACGATCTCCACGCAGCGCTTCACGACCTCCAGATGATCCGGGATGGACAGGGTGGACGGCTCGCCGGTGCTCCCGACGATGATGATGGCGTCGGTCCCGCCCGCGATCTGCATCTCGATCAGTTCTTCGAGTTTTTCATAGTTGACCGTATAATCGTCATGAAACGGTGTGACCAGCGCGACGCCCGCGCCTTCGAAGATTGCCATGTTCTTTCCTCCTGTGCTGTGCTTCGTTTCCGAGTTTCTCGTCCGGTGGCCGGCCTTTTTCCCGGGTCTTCCCCCGGATCCAAAAAGGCCGCCCGTCCGGGCGGCCTGCTATCTCCAGAAGTACTATCCTTTTCTGTCGGCAGCTCACCACCCGTCAGCTCTTCACCAACCGGTGACAGTCGCAAAGGTCTTCCCCCTGCGCCCAGGGTCAGCATCCGCCCGGAATGCTTCCCTTCGGCGTTTTCCCCTTTCCCGGTGCTTCGTCTGCGCGAGCCGCATCCGCGCCGGTACTTTTGAAAAACGCAACCTCTACTCGTCCCCACTATACGCCCCGCCTGCGGGTTTGTCAATAAAAAACGGCGAAAATCCGCCTTTCCGGCTGCCGGAGCCTGCCGGCCCCGCCGCCGGGCCGCGCCGCCCGG
>CACXFD010000073.1 GCA_902766845.1 uncultured Lachnospiraceae bacterium
ACCGCGTTGTGTGCGTAATCGACGATCACGGTCAGTTCGTGCGACGCGCAGACCAGTTCCATGCGCCCCTTGACGAACGTATGCTCCAGGGCCCACGTGAACGCTTCGTCCGGGATCGGCTCGCCTTCCAGCACGGCCACGGCCGACAGCGCGTTGACCGCGTTGAACCGTCCGGGCAGGTTGACGCGGATCTCCCGCTCCCGCTTCCCATGGCAGGTGAACGCGGTGCCCAGCATCGCGCCCTCACGGATATAGCGGACGTCACCGGCGCTCACATCAGCCGGTCTCTCCATCGAATAGGTGCGGACCTCGCAGGCAGCTCCCTCCGTGATCTGTTCGAAGTGCTCGTCGTCCCGGTTGACCGCGCAGAGGCGGCAGCGGGCCAGCAGCTGCTTTTTCCAGTACAGATACTCCTCGAAGCTTGCGTGTTCATTCGGGCCGATGTGGTCGGGCGAGATATTCGTGAACAGGCCCAGATCGAACGTAAAGCCCGCGACGCGGTCCATCATCAGGCCCTGGCTCGAGACCTCCATGACCAGATAGTCACAGCCGGCGTCCGCCATCTCTTTCATGTATTTCTGCACAAGATATGATTCCGGCGTCGTGTTCAGCGACGGGATCCTCTCCTCGCCGATGAAGATGCCGTTGGTGCCCATCATGCCCACTTTGTAGCCGGCCCGGATCAGGATCGCGCGGATCATGTGCGCGGTCGTCGTTTTTCCTTTGGTGCCGGTGATGCCGATCGTGCGCAGCCGGCGGGCCGGATGGCCGAACCACGCGGCCGACACGAGCGCCAGCGCGCGCCGCGTGCTCTCCACGCGGATCACGGTCACGCCGACGGGGACCGGTACGTCCTTCTCCACGATCACGGCCGCCGCCCCGCCCGCAACGGCCTGCGGCAGAAAGTCATGCGCGTCCACCGAAGACCCGCTGATGCAGATGAACAGGCATCCGGGCGTGACCCGGCGCGAGTCGTACACGAGATCCGTGACTGAAACGCCGGCGTCTCCGGCGACCACCTGATACGGCAGCTCTGTGAGCAGTTCCTGTAAGACCATGTTCCTTCTTCTTTCTTCTTTCCGTTTGAAACAGCGGCAGCCGGCCGGTCCCCTTCGGGCCGCGCCGGCAGATTCCGCCTGACTCATTTATAATCCGTTGGATTCGATATAGCTTTCAAAATCCGCCTGCGACATCAGGATCTGGCGGGCCTTGGTCCCCTCTTCAGGGCCCACGACGCCGGCTTCCGCAAGCTGGTCCATGATCCGGGCCGCGCGGTTGAAACCGATCTTGAACTTGCGCTGCAGCATACCGATCGACGCCTTGTCCATCTCGATGATGGTCTGGCCGGCCGCCGCGAAGAGCTCATCGACTTCGCTGCCGCCGCCCGAACTGCCGTCGGACGATCCGTCTCCCGCGATCTGGTTCATCCGGTTCTCCATCTCCGCGTCGTATTCGACCTCGCCGTTGCGGTCCTTGAGGAACTTCACGACGCTCTCGATCTCGCTGTCCGAGACGAACGCTCCCTGCACACGCACCGGCTTCTGATAGCCGAGAGGGAAGAACAGCATGTCGCCCTTGCCGAGCAGCTTTTCCGCGCCGGTCATATCGATGATCGTGCGCGAATCGATGCTGCTCGAGACCGCGAGAGCGATCCGGGACGGCACATTGGCCTTGATCAGGCCCGTGATCACGTTGACCGAAGGGCGCTGGGTCGCGAGGACCAGATGCATGCCGGCCGCACGGGCCATCTGCGCCAGACGGCAGACCGAATCCTCGACCTCGCCCGGCGCGACCATCATCAGGTCCGCGAACTCGTCGACGATGATCACGACCACCGGCAGCTCGGCCGCGGTCTCATCGCCGTCCGCGCGGCGCTCGCGCATCTTCTCATTATAGCCTTTAAGATCACGCACGTTCTGCTCCGCGAACTTGCGGTAGCGGTCCGTCATTTCCGCCACGGCCCACTTCAGCGCGCCGGACGCCTTCTTCGGATCCGTGACGACCGGGACCATCAGGTGCGGGATGCCGTTGTACATGCCGAGCTCCACGACCTTCGGGTCGATCATGATCAGCTTCACCTGCTCCGGAGACGCCTTGTAGATGATGCTCATGATCAGCGTGTTGATGCAGATCGATTTGCCGGATCCGGTCGCGCCCGCGATCAGCAGGTGCGGCATACGCGAGATATCCGTCACGACGGCCTGTCCGCCGATGTCCCGTCCGACCGCGAACGCCACCTTGGAAGGATGCTTCTTGAAGCTCTCCGATTCAAGGATGTCGCGCAGATAAACGGTCTGGTTGGTGGAATTGGGCACCTCGATGCCGATCGCGCTCTTGCCCGGGATCGGCGCCTCGATCCGGATATCCGCGGCGGCCAGACTCAGCTTGATGTCATCCGCGAGCGATACGATGCGGGACACCTTGACGCCCTGGTCCGGCTGCAGCTCGTAGCGCGTGACCGCAGGGCCGCAGCTAATGTCCGTGATCCGGACGCCGACGCCGAAATTCTCGAGCGTCTGCTGGAGCTTGGCTGCCGTCTCGCGCAAGGCTTCCTTGGTCATGGCGCCCTGCCCTTTCACGCCGGCCTGCAGCAGGCTGAGCGGAGGGGCGACATACGGCCGTTTCGGTTTCTTTTTGGCAGGCTTGGCCGCCGGCTGCGCGCTCTGCGCCGTGCCGGGCCGGTTCCCCTGCGCGCCCGAAGCGCCCGCCGTGCCGTTTCCGCCGAACGTACCGGCCGAAACGGCGCCGGGGCGGGAAAACGTGCGTCCGGCCGAGCCGGTCGGATTCGAGGATTTTCCGAAGACCGAATCGTTGACCTCCCGCTCGATGACCTTGCCGGAGCTGGTCACCTTGCGGATCATGTCCGGATCCGCTCCGTCAGCGGCCGGCGTCCCTTCCGGCGCTTCGAGCGGATCATAATTGACCACGACTTCTTTCTGCTCCGAGACCGCAGGCACCGGACGGGGCGCCGGACGGGGCGCCGGCAGTGCTTCGCCTGCGCTCTCTCCTTCCGAGGCGGACGGTGTCTTCCGGGTCTCTGCCGGGCCTTCCGGCTTTCCGGCCGACGGCAGCGGCTGCGGCTGCGGCCGTGACGGGACGTCCGGATCGTCCGGCTCTGCTTGTTCCGCCATCGCCTTGCGGCGGAGCTTTTCATAATCCTGTTCGACTTCGTCGGACACGCGTCCGTAGACCGCGTCCGTACGCCGGCCGGTCACCTCCGCGGCCTCGCCGGCAAAGAAACTGCCTCGCCGGGACAGATCGATCGCGTCTTCTTCCGTTCCTTTGCGGAAGATGGGCCTCAGGTCGCCCGAACGTCCCTGACTGCTCGGGTCATCCCGGAGCGTGCCCTTCAGGCTGTCGAGGGCTCCGACTTCGGTGATCGGACGGGTATCCGTCCGGATGTAGATCGCGTCGCTGTCCAGTTTGACCGGAGACGCCTTCCGCGGCCGGGCAGACGCCCACGGCGTCACGTCTTCCGTTACGTCAGCCGGCTGGGCCGCCGCATCTTCGCGCGCGCCGTGGATGCGGATCGAATCGGTCCCGCGGCCGGCAGCGGCGGCCGGCTCCTCCGTTTTGCTGGGCGAAGCGGTCCCGGACACGCCTGCGCCAGCCGAAGCGATCTCAGCGGAATCCTGCGCCGAAGGCAGGGACGTGACCGGCTGCAGGACCGGCGAATCATCCGTTTCCCCGTTCTTGAGGCCGGTCTGGTCCGTGATGCCGGACACGCGCCGGCCGGCCCGCGCCTGGATGCGTTCCCGCGCCTCGCGCGTACGCTCACGGCGCCGCTGCGCTGACTCGCGGGAGCCCTGTGCCAGATGGCGTCCGCCGCGGCGGACCGAATCCACCACGGAACGTTCCGAGATCACGACCAGAGCGATGATGGTCAGCGCGAGCAGGATCACAGCCGTGCCGATCACACCGAAGACCGGCAGGAACGTCTTGGTAAAGAGCCCGCCGAAAAAGCCGCCGCAGAACCCTTCCGTTCCGCGTTTATAGTATTCCGTATAACGGACCGCTGCGTCGAATTTGGTGCCGATCAGCTGGCAGAACGCGCACAGCAGCCAGAACAGCGCGATCGAGGCGATCCACTTGATCTTTGCCTTGACACTGCGCGGATTGGCGATCAAAAACAGCACGCTCCCGAAAAAGTACAGCGGGAACAGGTATCCCATCACGCCGAACAGGCCGCGCATCACGCCGAAGAGCGCCTCGCCGACCTTTCCGCACAAATGGAAGTTGCTGAGCACCAGAAACAGCATCAGGGCAAACGCCAGCAGCAAAAGCACTTCCCGCGGGACGAACGATCCCGCATACGCCTCGCGAAGTCCTTCGCGTCCGCCGCGGTCTCTGCGGCTCGCGGACGGCGCGGCGGAGCGGGTAAAAGCCACGGCGCGGTCGGAACCCGACGACACGCTCCGGCCCGAACGTGCGGTCCGGGTCTGCGAACGGCCGGAGGCCGAACGGCGCTCCGTCGAGGCCGCAGCGCGGCCGGCAGACGCTGTCCTGCCCGCGTTCGTCCGGCTTCGGGGCGAACGGCGTGCGGCGTCCGTTCGCCCCGATGAGGTGCGTCCGGATGATGCCCTTCCTTTCTTTTCCGTATCTCTGTCAGCCAAGAAAAAAGACCTCCTGTCCAAAGAAAGCGTACACAAAGCAGAACGTGCGGACACATTCGGTCATATTATACTACATGAACGCAAAAAAGCCAACAATTACTTGTGGTTTTTCCTTCGGAGACCCCAAGATGTTGGCTTTTTCCGGGAAGCAGGCCGATGCCCTGCCCCTCATATGAATATGTGTATGGCCGGACGTCGTATCCGTGCGCCGTCCGCGTGTCTCAGGCGCCGGGCAGCGTGATCGGTACGATCGAGAGCCGGAGCCCTACGAGCACGAACGCGACCGCGAGCGTAAGGAACAGACCGGCGAGCAGACGGTTGAATTCCTTCTCGCCTTCCGCGAAATCGCTGGTCCACGGATCGATGTGGAGCGTATCCACGTTTCCGACCGTGCGGCGGTCCGGCGTGCCCGGATACGAACGAACGACGCGCCGGTCACGGCCGCGATAGTTCAGTTCATAGACCGGGAAATAGCGCGTGCCCTTTTTATCCTCCCGCCGGAAGATCCCGGTCACCCGGCAGTCCACGGCGTTGGCCGGCTTCATCGCGAGCCAGTAGGACATCGCGCGCATCAGCGCGCAGATCACCATCGCGGCGGCTGCGGCGTACGCGACGACCGGCTGGTTTTGGTCGAACGTCAGCCCGCCCACAAAGCAGACGAGGCCGAGCAGGATCAGGACCACGATCGACATCGGGTTGAAGCGGTTCTCGCCCGGATAATAGACGGCCTTCTTTTTCGGGTTGTACAGAAGGTCGACCTCTTCTCCTTCATGAAAGAGCAGGCCTGAGCGCTTCTCCTCGACTTCCACAGGCTGCCCCCCGTACAGGAAAGAGAACGTCTGCACACGCTCCAGATGGGTCAGGTAGCCGCCGTCGTGATTGTCGCGGTTCGCGATCTTTTTGACCGTCGCGCGAACGGGCTGGCCGCTCTGATCCGTGCGGTCCATGATCCAGGAGATCAGGGCCGTCGCGATCAGCACGCCGCCGATCACATACCAGTACATGGATGTCATAGTTCGATCCTCTCCGTTTCAAAGAAAACCGGCTGCGGGGCAATCTCATTACACCGCAGCCGGGTCATTCACTTTCGCAGGATCCCGGTCAGCGGGCCATCTGCTTGGCGACTTCTTCCGCGAAGTTCTCTTCCTTCTTCGCCATGCCTTCGCCGGTCTCGTAACGGACAAAGCCCTTCACGCACAGCTTGGCGCCGGCCGCCTTGGCGACGCTGTCCACGTACGCGGCCACGGACTGCTTGCCGTCCTCTGCCTTGACATAGACCTGATCCATCAGGCAGATCTCCTTGAGCTCCTTGTTCAGGCGGCCCATCACCGCGCCCTCGATGACCTTTTCGGGCTTGCCGGCCATCTTCGGATCGTTCGCGATCTGCGTGCGCAGGATCTCGATCTCATGCGCCTTGTACTCTTCGCTGACTTCCGCGTCCGTGGTGTAAACGGGCTTCAGAGCCGCGATCTGCATCGCGACGTTGCGGCCCATCTCGCAGACCGCGTCATTCACGACGTCCGTCACGATGTCCACGAGCACGCCGATCTTGCCGCCCGCATGGATATAAGAGACCAGGACGCCTTCCGGCTCTTCCAGCTTCCGGAAGCGGCGGATGTTCATGTTCTCGCCGATCACGGAGATCTCTTCCGACAGCGCCTGACGCACGGTCAGGGCGGTATCTTTCAGCCAGGGCTCCTCAAAGAACGCCTCGATGTCCGTGTTCTCGGACGCCATGGCCTGAGCGGCCACGTCCGCGACATAGGACAGGAACTTCTCGTTCTTCGCGACGAAGTCCGTCTCGGCGTTGACTTCCACGATCACGGCCTTCTTCGCGTCATCGCTGACGAGCGTGGAGAC
>CACXFD010000074.1 GCA_902766845.1 uncultured Lachnospiraceae bacterium
GGCCGGGCTCTCCCTCCGGAAACTCCGGAGCCGTTTCATTTTTCAGGATTTCTTCTTCCATGGCACAATCCCTCTTTTTGAAGTCCGGCATGCGCGGATTTTGCGCATGCGAAAACAGTGCAAAAAAATCTTACTGCAGCCCGCGGGCCGTAAGTTTTTCTTTGCCGTGAACAAAAAAGTGGTATTGCGAGTCGGTAAGGGGACAGAGGAAGGGCCTTCCGTCCGTGCGGCGCGCCGTCCCGTAAAGGGACCGGTCCGCGGGGCGTTCGGGACAGCTCTTCGAAGTCAGATGCGCGCGAAACGGGGAGAGGCACCGGCGGGGATCCCGGCCGGCGCATCCGTTATGTGCACCGCGTCCGACTGTTTCTGTGCGCACGATCGCCCGCAACTATCACAGTTATCCACGCTTTTCCACCTCTCTTTTCTGATCGGATTTGCCCTCCGGCCGCCCGTGAAACAGGGGCGGCGCGAAAAAAGGCGTATACAGTATAGCAGAGGTTTCGGGAAAGTGCAATGCCTAAAAAAGCCGATCATCCGGTCCGGGCAGACAGCCCGTCGTTTCCTGTTTTGAATGTATTGTCTATATTTTCAAGCTTATCGTTCCGAATCTATTGCCGCATGCCGGGAATGCCTGTATAATTATTTCAACAGACGACGCGGCTTTTCAGCGCTCATTTTCCGCGGTCCGTCTTGTCCCCTCTATAGGGAGATCCCCATGAAAGGCAATGTACTGAACACGGATCTGATCGGAAAGGAAAAACGTATGAGCTTCTTTATCGGCATCGATCTGGGCACCTCGTCTTCCAAGTTCCTTCTGGTCGACGAAAACGGCGTCATTCGAAACGAGGTCTCGAAGGAATACCCTCTCTCCTTCCCGCGCCCCGGCTGGAGCGAGCAGGAGCCGGAGGACTGGTGGAAGGCCTGTCGGGAGGGAATCAAAGAACTGCTGGCCGGCTTTGACGCTTCGCAGGTGCAGGGCATCGGCACCGGCGGGCAGATGCACGGGCTCGTGGTCCTTGATGAGAATGACTGCGTCATCCGCCCGGCCATCCTCTGGAACGACGGCCGGACCGCCGCGCAGGTCGACTATCTGAACGGCGTGATCGGCCGGGACCGGCTGTCCGCGCTGACGGCCAATATCGCCTTCGCGGGCTTTACGGCCCCGAAGATCCTCTGGATGAAGGAGAACGAGCCGGACGCCTTCGCGCGGATTCGGAAGATCATGCTCCCCAAAGATTTCCTGAACTACCGTCTGACCGGCGTCCACGCCTGTGACTATTCCGACGCGTCCGGCATGCTGCTGCTGGACGTCGAGCATAAGCGCTGGTCGCCCGAGATGCTGGAGATCTGCGGCGTCACGGCGGATCAGATGCCGAAGCTGTTCGAGAGCTTCGAGGTCATCGGTACGGTGCGGCCCGAGATCGCCGCGGATCTGGGCCTTCCGGCCGGTGTCCGGGTCGTGGCCGGTGCCGGAGACAACGCGGCCGCCGCGGTCGGGACCGGCGTCGTCGGGGAGGGCGGCTGCAACATCTCCCTCGGGACCAGCGGGACCGTCTTCATCTCTTCGAAAAAGTTCGGCGTGGACCCGCACAATGCCCTCCACGCCTTCGCGCACGCGGACGGCGGCTGGCATCTGATGGGCTGCATGCTCTCGGCTGCCTCCTGCAACAAGTGGTTCTGCGAGGAGATCCTGAAGACGGACGACTTTGCCGCCGAACAGCAGGACATCACCGATGAGAAGCTGGCCCGCGATCCGGTCTTCTTCCTGCCCTACCTCATGGGGGAGCGAAGCCCGATCAACGACACGAACGCCCGCGGCGCGTTCATCGGCATGAGCATGGACACTTCGCGCGCCGACCTGGTCCAGGCCGTGCTCGAAGGCGTGGCCTTTGCGATCCGCGACTCGTTCGAGGTCGCCCGGTCCCTGGGCCTGTCCATCCCGGAGAGCCGCATCTGCGGCGGCGGCGCAAAGTCACCGCTCTGGAGAAAGATCTTCGCGAACGTCCTCGGGATCCCGCTCATCATGGTCAAGACCGAACAGGGCCCCGGCTACGGCGCGTCGATGCTGGCTATGGTCGGCTGCGGCCGGTTCGAGAGCGTGCAGGCTGCCGCGGACGAACTCGTACAGCCCGCCTCGGTGACCCGGCCTGATCCGGAGCTGACGGCCCGCTATGAAGAGCGCTACCGGAAGTTCCGGCTACTTTATCCGGCCCTGAAAGACGTCTTTCCGCAGCTGCTGTGAACCGGCCCGGCCGCGGGACCGTTTTCGGCCGCCGCGGCAGTGAAACGGCATGATTGCAGGACCGGTTCCGGCCGCGGCTGTTTGAATGATCCGGATCTTCCGGTTCCGGCCGACCGGATACGGACTGTATCCACCTAAAGAAGGAGAACGAAACCTATGATGAACAACATCCCCTCCGTACGGGCCGGCATCGTGGCCGTTTCCCGCGACTGTTTCCCGATCGGCCTGTCCGTCCGTCGCCGTCAGGCCGTAGTCGAAGCGTACCGCGAGCTGACCGGTACGGACGACGCTTCGGAAGCGGACGGTTCCCTCTATGAATGCCCGGTCACCGTCGAGAACGAGAAGGACATGCTGGCCGCCGTCGAGGACGTGAAGAAGGCCGGCTGCAACGCCCTGGTCGTCTATCTGGGCAACTTTGGCCCGGAAACGCCGGAAACGCTGATCGCGAAATACTTTGACGGTCCCTGTATGTTCGCGGCGGCGGCCGAAGGCGACGGCGACCTGATCAACGGCCGCGGCGACGCCTACTGCGGCCTGCTCAACTGCTCCTACAATCTGGGCATGCGGCATCTGACCGGCCACATCCCGGCCTATCCGGTCGGCACGGCGCAGGATATCGCCCGCATGATCGCGGATTTCATCCCGGCCGCGCGCGCGGTCATCGGTGTCCGGAATCTGAAGATCATCACCTTCGGAC
>CACXFD010000075.1 GCA_902766845.1 uncultured Lachnospiraceae bacterium
AGGTGCTGGACGGGGAGCAGAACGCGCATTTCCGCGATCATTACCTGGAGATCCCGCTGGATCTGTCCCATGTGATGTTCATCGCGACGGCCAATACGCTCGAGACGATCCCGCGGCCGCTGATCGACCGCATGGAGGTCATCGAGGTGTCGGGCTATACGGCCAACGAGAAGCTGCATATCGCGCAGGAGCACCTCGCGGACAAGCAGCGGAAGCTGGCCGGTCTGACGCCGGAGCAGTTCACGCTCACCGATGACGCGGTCCGCGCGCTGATCGCAGGGTATACCCGGGAAGCCGGCGTACGGAACCTGGAACGCCGGATCGGCGAGCTGTGCCGCAAGACGGCGCGCCGTCTCCTCGAAGCAGGGGACGGCTCCGGGGAAGAAGCGGCATCCGCGCGTCCGATCGAGGCATCCGATCTCGAAGACCTGCTGGGCCCGGCCCGCTACCACGCGCATACGCTGCAGGGAGAGGACGAGGTCGGCATCGTCCACGGACTGGCCTGGACACAGGTCGGCGGGGACATGCTGGAGATCGAGGTCAGCGTGATGGACGGGACCGGCAAGCTCCAGCTGACCGGCAAGCTCGGGGACGTGATGAAGGAATCGGCGCAGATCGCACTGAGCTATGTGCGCAGCATCGCCGGCGAGTACGGGATCGGAGCGGATTTCTTCGATCACCATGACCTGCATGTCCATGTGCCGGAAGGCGCGGTGCCGAAGGACGGCCCGTCGGCCGGCATCACGATCGCGACCGCGATCCTGTCCGCGGTCTCCGGACGGCGTGTGCGGTCGGACGTCGCGATGACCGGGGAGGTCACGCTGCGCGGCCGCGTCCTGCCGATCGGCGGGCTCAAGGAAAAACTGCTTGCGGCCAAGGCGGCCGGGATCCGGGAAGTGCTGATGCCGGAGGAGAACCGGCCCGACGCCGGAGAGCTGTCGGACGAGATCACGGAGGGCCTGACGCTGACCTATGTCGGCAATATGAGCCAGGTCGCGTCGTCGGCCCTGCTGCCGTAACACGGATCGTCCGGCCCGCGCCTTCGGACAGGCCGGCGCATCGCCGGTTCGGGCTCCCGTTCCCATCTGTCTGAAATACCGGCCGGAGCCGGTCGGAAAAAAGTGCAGGATGAGCGCCGAAATTGTGTGGATTCATCTTGACAGCGCCGGGGACGAGTGATAAATTTGTGGTGAACTTTGGGGTCAAACTCCAAGAGTTCACCACATTTTTCTTTGCCGATGGCAGAAAGGAAGAATCGCCAAATGCCGAATTATGATTATGTGACCCGTGGACCCAAGGAACATCCGTACGGCTACACGTCCGTAGCGGAGATCGGCGGCGCTCATGCGCAGGCCGGCATGGATTTCGGCATCCTCCGCATGAAGAAGGGGGACGTCTTCGAAGAGCAGAAGGACCTGGAATGCGTTTATCTGCTGGTCTACGGATCGGTCACCTTTGAATGGAACGGGAAGAGCGAGACCGTGTCCCGCCGCAACTGCTTCGATGACGGCTGCACCTGCCTGTGGGTCCCGGCCGGCACGCATGTGAAGATCACCGGCGTCGCGGAGGATACCGAGATCACCGTGCACCGCACCGAGAACGACAAGACCTGGGAGCCCATCCTGTTCACGCCGGCCACCGTGGAAGACGAAGTCCGCGGCTTCGGCACCATGAATGAAAAGTGCACCCGCATCGTCCGCACTCCGCTGGACCGCGTGCGTCAGCCCAAGTCCAACTTCGTGTTCGGCGAAGTCATCAACACCCCCGGCCTGTGGTCCAGCTATCCGGCCCATGTCCATCCGCATCCGGAGATCTATTACTACAAGATCTTCCCGCTGGACGGCTACGGCTACTGCGAGCTCGGCGATGACGTGATCAAGGTCTATAATAACGATACCACCTACATCTTCAACAGTGTCACCCATCCGCAGGTCGCGACGCCCGGCCACGCCTTTTGGTATATGTGGGTCATCCGTCAGGACAACGATGATCCGTACATCAGCCCGAAGTATCCGGACACCCAGCCTACGGACAAGTGGGTCATGGCGAAGAACGTCGGGATCTGGCCCGAGGTCGAAGCGTCCAATCAGTGGAAATAAGTCAGAGAAAGGGGCCGGTCCTGCGCTGCGGGACCGGCTTTTATGAAAAACGGACCCGCGTGACAAGGCGCGGTGCGCGGCCGGAAGGCCGCGTCGGTCCGGCAACAACGGAGGCATAACCATGCGAATCAGCCGGCTGATGCAGATGGAATCCTATATCCTCGAGCAGAGCACCGCGACCATCGAGGAACTGTGCGATAAGTTCCAGGTCTCGAAGAATACGGTGCGCCGTGATCTGGACGTCCTGGTCTCCAAGGGCGTCGTCCGAAAGATCTACGGCGGCGCGGCGGCCAACCACGCGAAGGACACGGTCCCGTTCGAGGAACGCAACGTCAAGAATATCAGCGCCAAGGAGCGAATCGGAAAAAAGGCCGCGGAATTCATCGGAGACGGCGACAGCGTCTTCTTCGATTCGGGCACCACGCTGACGGCCCTGTATTACGTGATGCCGGAAAAGCGGAACCTGACGGTGTTTACGAACAATCTCGAGATCGTCACGCGCGGCGCGCTGGATCAGAAATACCGGATCATCGTGGCCGGCGGGGAACTGGCGCGCAAGACCTATTCGATGGTCGGAAGCGATGTGGCGCGCGCCCTGTCCTGCTATAATATCGAAAAGGCCTTCATGTCCGCGACCGGCATATCGCTGGAGAGCGGGGCATCCAATTCCTCGCGCGGGGAATTCGAGGCCAAAAAGGCGGCCATCCGACGCGCGCGCTACCGCTACCTGCTCGTCGATTCATCCAAGTTCGATACGAATTCGCTGATGACGTTCGCGGAACTGTCCGAATTCGATGTGATCATCACCGACGCGATGCCGGAGCCGAAGTATGTGGAATACTGCGAGAAGGCCGGCATCGACCTGATCGTGGCGCCATGACGGAAGCGTACGGCGCCCTGGCGGCGGTCTATGAGGAATTGATGGAGGATGTGCCGTATCCGCTCTGGCGGGACCGCATCACCGGGATCCTGCGGGATAACGGGATCCGGGACGGCCTGGTCCTGGAGCTGGGCTGCGGGACCGGCACGTTCACGCGGATGCTGTCGGAAGCCGGCTATGACATGATCGGCCTGGACAGCTCGGAAGAGATGCTGATGAACGCGCAGGAACGCGAGGCCGGGGAGCGGCGCGGGATCCTGTACCTGCAGCAGCCGATGCAGGAGATGGAGCTGTACGGGACCGTGCGGGCCATCGTCAGCGTCTGCGACAGCATGAATTATCTGACGGAGCCGGATGACCTGGTCCGGGTCATGAAGCTCGCGAACAACTATCTGGATCCGGACGGCCTGTTCCTGTTCGATCTGCGTACGGACTGGTTCTACCGCACTCAGATGGGGGACCGCACGTTCGCGGAGACACTGGACGGGGCCGCATACATCTGGGAGAACCGGTTCGATGAAGCGGAAGGGCTCAATGAATACGCGCTGACCCTGTTCCTGGAAGAGGAGCCGGACGTCTACCGGCGCTACGAGGAACTGCATCTGCAGCGCGCCTATGCCCCGCAGCAGATCGCGGCCGCCGCCGAAGCGGCCGGCCTGATCCTGGAGGGGATCCTGGACATGGAGACCGGCCGGCCGGCCGGAGAAGAGTGCCCCCGGTATCTGTGCGTCCTGCGGGAGCACGGGAAGGCTGTCCGGGAGCGGAAAAGAGAGCAGGAGCAAGCATGAAAGACTGTATCGTGCGGGCCAGTGCGGCCCGGGGACATATCCGCGCCTTTGCGGCGTATACCCGAGAAACGGTCTCGGAAGCGCAGCGGCGCCATCAGACCTCTCCGGTCGTGACCGCGGCGCTCGGCCGCCTTCTGACGGCCGGCGCCATGATGGGCGTAATGATGAAGGGGGACGATGACGTCCTGACCCTGAAGATCGAAGGAAACGGACCGGTGGGATCTCTGACCGTGACGGCGGACTCGAAAGGCCGCGTAAAGGGCTATCCGCGTCACGCGCTGGTGGATCTGCCGCTGAAGGAGAACGGCAAGCTGGACGTGTCCGGCGCGCTGGGCATCGGCGTGCTGTCGGTGATCCGTGACGTGGGGCTGAAGGAACCGTATGTGGGACAGACCATCCTGGTCTCGGGCGAGATCGCCGAAGACCTGACCTATTACTATGCGACGTCGGAGCAGGTGCCGTCGTCGGTCGGACTCGGCGTGCTGGTGGCGCCGGACGGCCATGTGATGGAGGCCGGCGGGTTCATCGTTCAGATGATGCCGGACGCTCAGGAGGAAGACGTGGCCGCGCTTGAAAAAGCGCTGGCCGGGATCCCGTCGGTCACGAAGCTCCTGCACGAAGGGAAAACGCCGGAAGACATCCTGCGGCTACTGCTGGACGGACTGGATCCGGAATTCCTGGAGACCGTGCCGACGCAGTTTTACTGCAACTGTTCCAAACGGCGCGTATCCAAGGCCCTTATCAGCATCGGGAAAGACGAATTGACAGACATGATCGAGAGCGGAGAGCCGGCGGAAGTGAAATGCCATTTCTGCAATACGGCCTATACGTTCTCAACGGCGGAACTGGAAGAGATCCGGGACCGTGCCCGGTCATAAGAGAAGACAGAAAAGCTCCCGCGGCGTGCGTACCGCGGGAGCTTTTTGTCTTTCATGATCTTTACAGGATGGTCACGTTCTGGGCCTGCGGGCCCTTGGCTCCGTTCACGAGATCGAACGCCACTTCCTGACCCTCTTCCAGAGACTTGAATCCTTCCATCTGAAGACTGGAGTAATGGACGAAAACGTCATTTCCTTCTTCATCCAGAATGAAACCGTAGCCCTTCTGATTGTTGAACCACTTGACCTTTCCTTTGTTCATCTGACTGTACCTCCCGAATAACAGACTGAAACTGCCAGTAAAACAAGAATATCACAAATGGTTAGCAGCGTCAAATGATTTGTGATGCAAAATGTCATTTCGGGTATTTTGCATCCGTGACGGGCGCAGGCGGTCTCCATTTTGTGAAAAATGACAACGGACTGATAAAAACAGAATGACGATAGGTTATCCCGGGAAGATACGAGGTTATACCGGGGCCGCGCCGGCTCACTGACTGCGGCGGATCCGGCCGCTCAGCAGCGCGGCCGATCCCGAGCAGACCAGGATCGCGGCAAAGAGGGCCGGCAGATGAGGATCTCCGGTCTCGACGGCCTTTGTGCGGCCTTCCTGTTCGGAAGAGGAGGCTGTGGTCTGCGGCGCCTGCGTGGACGGGGCTTCGGTCGCGGCCTGCGTCTCTTCTTCGGTGTGGGCCTGCGTTTCCTCTTCGGCGGCCTGCGATTCTTCCGTGGCCGCTTCCGTCGTCTCTTCGGCGGTCTCTTCGGTCGATTCTTCGGTCGCTTCCTCCGTCGATTCTTCCATGCTTTCTTCGGTGGACGGCTCTTCCGTTTCGATCGGGAGCATGTCGCTGACATCGAACGGGTTCGTCTGACCGCTCAGGACACGCTCATAGGTCACGAGGCCAAACAGCGCGTCGGCTGTCGCGTAGTTCGGGTCCCAGGAATCCGCGCCGTAGCGGCCGGGCGTGGAGGCATCCTTTAGAGCCAGCAGGCCTTCGTAAGCCTGCGCGGCGGCTTCGCTGTTCCCGTATGTGGAGAAGAGCGCGAGGGCCGCGGCGCCCGAATCGACGCTGGCCTGGCCCCAGGAGATGAACTGGCCGTTCTCGCCCATCTGGGCCTCGGACCAGCTGACCGCTTTCGCGGCGGTGTCGGCCAGGGACGGCTCGCCGGACAGACCGGAGAGGACCAGGCCGTTGTCATCGACGCTCGGATAGCCGCCCCACAGATCCAGACCCTCCTCGGAAGCCTTGGCCGCTACCGCGTCTGCGACCTTTTCTTTCAGGGCATCCGCGTCCGACAGCTGGTCCGCGTAGGCATCCGCGGCCTGGTACAGATACGGCAGGAAGTACGGGTTCAGGCCGGCCAGGTCTTCGGCGGAGGCGGCCGAGAGCGCGTCTTCAAATCCCTTGACCACGTTGATGCCGTCCCAGTCGGCCGCGTCCGTTCCGTTCAGCGCGAGCACCATCAGCAGCATCGCCTGCGAGACGAGAGGGCAGCCGGTATCCATCGAACCGTCCTCCGAAAGACAGTTTTTTGCCTGCTCGAGAAAAGCGGGCACGGCGGAAGAGGTGTCCGCGTCCGTGCGCATGGCGAGGATCAGGATGCGGGCACAGGTGTAAAAGTTGCTGGCGTCCTTGATGCTCTCGTCAAACGTGACCTGCGTGAGCATGTATTCCGCAGTCTTCGTGGCCTCGGCGCGCACATCCGCCGCGGACGGGGCCTCGGCGGCCAGCGCCGGGGAAAGGCTTCCGAGGACCAGCACGGCCGACAGAAGCAGGGACCAGAAGGCGTTGAGTACAGTTTTCATGGAATGGAATCTCCTTGTCTATAGTGTATGTGTGTGAAAGGTATTCGTTATCATTCCGGCTGCGGGCGGTGCGGCGTCGAACGTGCGCATCCGTGAGCAGGCGAAGCGTTGAACGTGCGCATCCGTGAGCAGGCGCGGCCGCAGGGCGGGGCGGGAACCGGCCGGTCAGACGTCACCCGGCAGGCAGGTGAAGCGCCAGCGGACAGCGTCGCCGTCATGGAGCTCACAGCGGCTGCAGCCGGTCATCGGCGATACGCCGTTGACGAAATAGTACCATCCGGAGCCCTGTCCGCAGATCTTTTCGCCGAGCTGGGCGATGGCGGCCACGTAGACGCTGCCGAGGGAACTGCGGGTCTCGAGCGCGATTCCGTGGTCCCCGGCGGCCCGCCGGAGCGCGGTCTCGACCGTGGAGCCGGCCGGCAGGGTCAGCGAGGTCTCGTGCAGGACCCAGCCGTCTGCCGGGACAAAGCTCTCATATCCGGGCGTCAGCATGTCCATGTGGTCCAGGATCGTCAGGCAGTCGATCGAGATCGTGACCGTGATATCGGCGGGAGGCGGCGCGGTCTCCGGTTCGGTGACCGGGGGAGCCGTTTCCGGCCCGGCCGGAGAGGTCTCCGGCGATGTTTCCGGCGCCGTTTCGGGAGCCGTCACGGGCGTGACTGCTCCGGGCTGTGTGGAGTTTGCCGTCTCGGCGGGCCGTGTCCCGCTTCCTGGGGCGCCGGCACCCGTCTCCGCGGGCCGGCCGGGAGCGTCATCGGATGCCGTTTCGCGGGGAACGTCTGTCCCGGACGATGAAGCCGGTGCCTGCGGGGCCGATGGAGCCGCAGTCTCCGCGTCCGAAGTCCCGGCTTTGTCATGTGCCGAAGATTCCGCCGCATCCGTGCCCGTTTCGGCGGATGGGCCGGTCTCACCGGGCAGAACGGCCTCTCCGGACACAGCGGTCCCTCCGGACACAGCGGTCTCCTCTGAAGTCAGAGACGCGTCCGGTGTACCGTAAGGTCCGGCCGGCCCGGACGGGCTGCGCCGGCACGCGGTACAAAGCATCAGGACCAGCAGCAGGAGAAAGAGCAGGGAACGGACCCTGCGCCTGCGCGGTCCAAAGCAGTCGGTGTGTTGAATCATAAAAGCCTCCCGGCTGACGGCAGGAGGCTTTGGCATACCAAAAACAGGCGATCAACGATCACCTTGGACCAAAAAACACCCGCCGTGTTTTTCTCTGGGCTTTTTCTGCAGGCAGGTCTCCTGGCTTGCCTTCATCCGCGGGCCGCGTCTTCCCAAAGGGCGGATCCCTTCAGTGACATGCGTACGGCCGTTGTCCGGTGACAGTAGCGGGGGCTGCTGCGGCTTTTCACCGCATTCCCTGTTAGCCTCTGCGTCGAGAGGACCTGCAGAACATGTATCATTATGATATCAGGAAAGACCGCGCCGTGTCAAGCCGGACAGAGCGTCCGAGTGCGGGACGATCGGCGCGGAGGCGTCCGGGCAGCGGAATGATCGGTGCGGAGGCGGACGGGCACGGGACGGCGGCGGAAAGATCGGCACTGGACGGTCCGGACAAGGTATGGTATCATTTGTGTGTCCCGGTCTTCCGGGAGAGGAGGATCCATGGAACTGTTTACTGTTTCGGCTGCCGGGCTCGTGATGCTGGCAGCGCTCGTCATCGTGCTGATCAGCGCGGTCCGTCTTCGCCGCGGCAGCCGGCGCGCCCGGTATTTCCTGTTCGGGGCGCTCGCGGCGCTGCTCGTCAGCGGCGGATACGCGGCCGGCTGGCTGTGGATCTATTTTCATCTGGGGTGAGTCATGAAAAGCTATTTCCGGGATCTGCTGAGCAGCCGTCCGCTGGAACTGGGCTGGCTGCGGGACGGATCGTCCGCAGAGAATTATTACTATAATATACGCCTGCAGACGTCGGGCGATGTGTTCGAGCCCGAAGCGCCGCTGCGCGGGCAGATCGTGTCGGAGCTCGTGCGGGAGGCCGGGATCCGTGAGGTGCAGGCCTTTTCGACGGCGTTCCTGGAAAGCTTCGCGCTGGCCGGGACCGGAGGAAGCTTTTACGCGTTCGTGTCGGTGCAGGATGAGCCGGAGACGCGGCTCGGGGATCTGACGGACGCCACCGTGGTGTCCTCCGCCGGGACGGCCGATGCCGGGACAAACGGCGCAGGGCCGGCCGATGCTGGGGCAAACGACACCGGGACGGACGGCGCGGAAAATGGATCCGGGCCGCAGGTGGCCGGATATCCCGCGGAGGAGGAAGAGCTGGAGCTGTCCGGAGGAAAGCGCGTGCGCGCGCTGCGGATCCGCCGCGGCAGCCATCCTCTGGTGATCCTGCTGTATCTATGCGGGACAGACGGGGAAGACAGGGCAAAGGCGTGGCTCGGCAGGGCAGAACGGATCCTGCCGCAGGACGAGGCGGATCCGGAAGAAGCGCAGATGACCGAACGCCTTCGGAAAGCCTATTTCCAGCGGCTTTTGCAGGTCAAGCTCGGCGTCACGGTGTGACGGGGAAGCCGGCAAAGGCGAAGCCAGGCGGCCGTAAAAGACGGACTCGGCCGGCAAAGGCGAAGCCCGGCGGCCGTGAAAGACGGACTCGGCCGGCAAAGGCGAAGCC
>CACXFD010000076.1 GCA_902766845.1 uncultured Lachnospiraceae bacterium
AGGCCTGCGCGATCGCGGAATTCAGCTTATGGCTACCGCTCGTGTTGTTGCCCTCGAATTTGTAGTAGATCTTGGCCGGCGTCTGCAGCTTCTCCTCCAGGCCGTAGGCGCGCACGAGGGGCGACGGACGGTACATGCGGTAAAAATTGCGGATCTCTTCGGGAATCTCGATGTAAGGGGTCGTCTCGTCCAGTTCCTGCTTAACGAGCTCGCGGCAGAAAACCCTTTCGAGTTCTTCGGCAGTCATGGGCTTTCCGGTGCCGGGGTTCAGCAGGGGCGCGGGCTTGTTCTTCATGACCGCGCGCAGGTTGTACCATGCCGTGGGCATCTCGTTCTCTTCGAGGTAGATCTTGTAAGGGATCTCTTTGATTTCCGTACTCATGTCTGTTTCCTCCTTGGTTTTTTTGCGACGAACACCGATCTGTCCGGCCCGCGGCCCCATTGCCGCCGGCCCGTCGCCGGAACAAAAGAAAAATCCTGTCCCAGCTTTTGTTTTGCTGGGACAGGATGAGATATCCTGCGGTGCCACCCGGCTTGACGCGTATCCGCGCCCACTCATGCGTACAGATCATACGCCGGCCGTTGATCACGGAGAGCCCTGCTCCGTCTTCCATACTCCACCGCCCTGCGCCTGCTGCCCAGAAGATGCGATATCCCTGTCCGGCAGGCGGTCCGGCCGCGTTTCCGGTCGCCCTCGGAAGTCCATTCGGTATCCGTGTCCTGCCGCGATCCCACCGCCCGCGGCTCTCTGAGAAGACAGGGAAGATACCTACTCACTCTTCCTCATCGGTTTAACGTGATAAAGCATATCACAGGTTATGGCTCCTGTCAAGACCTTTTGTAAAAAGAATAGCCGGCCGCTTTCGCGGCCGGCCGTCTTCCTTTATGCTCCGATGGCCTGCGCAAACGCCGCACGGGCGCCCTGCTCACGGATCAGCTTGAGGTCCTTTACCGTAGCCTCCTCAAAGCCCGGCACCTTCGTCAGATCCTGGCCCCACATGCGTTCATCGGTCATCACATCGTGGACCAGCTCCTCTGCGGACGCGTCCTTGTGCGCCGCATAGAACTCGAGCACGAAGCGGTCATCGCTGACCGTATAGGTGTTCCCCTTCGGACGGCGGCAGATGAGGCCCTGCTCCGTCAGCTCCTGGATATCGTTCGAGAAGAACGCGATATACGCCGCAAAGCTCATGGTCAGGCAGGCCGGCAGTTTGCCGGTCTTCTCCACCGACTCCAGGAAGCTCGGCATGTTGCGGGCCCGCCACTTGGACGTGGAGTTCAGCGAGATGCTCATCAGCTCATGGTTCACGAACGGGTTCTTGAAGCGGTCTTCCACGGCCGCCGCAAAGCCCACCAGGTCTTCCTTGGGAAGCGGCAGGATCGGGATGATCTCCTCCTGCAGCATCTTGTTCATGAAGCCGCTGATCACCTCGTCATGCATGCAGTCGCGCACGATGTCGAAGCCGGCCAGATACGCGCCCAGCACGAAGCCGGTATGGGCTCCGTTCAGGATGCGCACCTTGCGCTTCTTGTACGGCGTGACGTCCGGCACCACCGGGCAGTTCAGGCCGGCCGCCTTGAACGGGAGCTTCTCCTCCAGCCAGGCCGGTCCCTCGATATTCCAGACGCCGAAGACCTCGCCGACGTCCGTCAGCGGATCCGCGTAGCCGTTCTCCTCTTCCAGCCGCGCCGCCTCGGCCACGTCGCGGATCCGGCCGGGCACGATGCGGTCCACCAGCGTGGAGCAGAACGTGCAGTCCTCTTCCACGTACTTTTTAAACCCTTCGGGCAGGCCCCACTGGTCGATGTACTTCTTCACGCACGCCAGCAGTTCTTTGCCGTTGTTGTCGATCAGTTCACAGGACAGGATCACAAGCCCGCTCTTGCCGGCTTCCCAGCGCGCGCGCAGCACCTGTGTGAGCTTGGCCGGGAACGAGGACGGCGGCGTATCGGTGGGCTGGCAGGCTGGATCGTAGACGATGCCGGCTTCGGTCGTGTTGGACACGACGATCTCAAGATCGTCCGACACGGCTACCTTCATCATCTCCGCGTAGCCTTCCGCCTCATACGGGTTCAGGCAGCGGGAGACCGACGAGATCACGCGCTTGCGGTCCACGGACTCACCGTTTTCCATGCCGCGCAGATAGAGCGTATACAGGCCCTGCTGCCGGTTGATCAGATCCGTCAGGCCCTGGGCGATGGGCTGCACGAGCACGCATTTGCCGTTCCAGCCGACGCGCTCATTCGCCATATCGAACCAGTAATCCGCAAAGGCGCGCAGGAAATTCCCCTCGCCGAACTGCAGGACCTTTTCCGGCGCATTTTCCAGAACGTAGCCGGTATAACCGGACTTCTTCAGTACTTCATAATTCAGCTGTTCCACGCTGTAACTCCTTCCCCGGGCCGCGCGGCGGCCGGCCTGTGCCGGCGCTTTCGCGCAAGTCCGAAAGCGCTTACAAGTATAGCACAGGGGGCAAAAAAGTAAAGGGGGATTTTACCGGAAGCTCCAGACCGCTTCGCGCTCTGTCGCTCACCGAGCTCGCTCGCACTTCGCTTCCGCAGCTGCCGCCCGCTTCGCGGCCGGCGCCTTTGCACGCCCGGGGCGCCCTTCCGGGACCCGCGGGTCCCGGCGGGCGCCC
>CACXFD010000077.1 GCA_902766845.1 uncultured Lachnospiraceae bacterium
AGTAAAGTCAACGATTTCCTGACCGAAGCCGGCGTGTTCTTCCTGGCGACCGCGGATGGCGACCAGCCGAAGGTCCGCCCGCTCGGCGCGCACTTCGAGATGGACGGCAAGGTCTGCTTCGGCGTCGGAGATTTCAAGGACGTCTATCGTGAGATGGCCGCGAACCCGAAGGTCGAGATCGTGGCCTGCAAGCCGGACGGACACTGGATGCGCTACACCGGCAGGGCCGTGTTCGAGACGGATCCGAAGTACGCCGAGGCCATGCTGGACGGTTCGCCGAACCTGCGCAGCATCTATAACGAGCAGACCGGCAAAAAGATGATGGTCTTCCATCTGGAGGACGCCACGGCCGTCGACATCGCGGTCATGGGCCCGGGCGTGGACCTGCTGGCCTGACGGGCCGGCCCGCGGCGGCCGGCAGAAGGACAGAGGGCGCCGGAAGGACCGGCGTCCCGACAGACCGGCACCTCGCGAGGGGCGGCCGGAAAAGAAAGGGCAGGGCGGAGCCGATACAGCCGGCCCTGCAGGACAGAAAGGCATCAAAAATGGGTAAGATCAACGTAACAGACTGCGTCGCGGACGGGCAGGTCATCGAAGGACTCAAGGTCATCGAGCCGACGGTCTTCCGGGACGCGCGCGGATACTTCGTCGAGACGTACAATCAGAACGACATGCACGAGCATGGCCTCGACATGGTCTTCGTGCAGGACAACCAGTCGATGTCCGTAAAGGGCGTGCTGCGCGGCCTGCATTACCAGAAGCATTTCCCGCAGGGCAAACTCGTGCGCGCGGTCCGCGGCACGGTCTTCGACGTGGCGGTGGACCTTCGCACGGGGTCCGCGACCTACGGCAAGTGGTACGGCGTGGAGCTGTCCGCGGAGAACATGAGGCAGTTCTATATTCCCGAGGGCTTTGCGCACGGGTTCCTGGTGCTGTCGGACGAGGCGGAGTTCGCCTACAAGTGCACGGATTTCTATCATCCGGGCGATGAGGGCGGCCTGGCCTGGAACGATCCCGACATCGGCGTGGCCTGGCCCATCCCGGAGGGGATGGAGCTGATCCTGTCCGAAAAGGACCGGAAGTGGGGTGGCCTCGCGGAGACGTTCAAGTTCGCGTAAGGCGGCGGGCGCCTGCTTTGTGTGAGGCGGCGGACCGCCCGCCCGGAGCGGGGCCGTGAAAAGCGGCTTGATTTATGCACAAAAAGCGGAGGAAAACCGGCAGGTTTTTCCCCGCTTTTTCTCTTGAATGCGGCGCGCCGCGGGTCTATAATCTGGACTTGTGCCGGGAGGAGATCATCGCTTAGCGCGTTCTTGACATCGGACAGGACGTCTGCGGGGCACGCTGCTCTCGGAGGGCCCGCGTTCGGCGGGACCTCGCCTCGGAAACGGGCCGGCACGGGAAAGGAATGTGATCACTCATGCGTATCCTGTTGGCAACAGCGTTTGCCCTCGGCGCGGGTCTGATGATGACCCGTGTTTTTAAATGGTGCGGGCTCAAGCTCCCGGATGTCACGGCGTTCCTGATCGCCGGCGTGGTCGTGGGGCCGTATCTCGTGGGACGGCTCGGCGTGCCGGGCCTCGGCTTCCGGAGCGCGGAGGACCTGGACCGGGTCAGCGTGCTCTCGAGCGTCGCGCTCGGCTTCATCGCCTTCGATATCGGCAATGAGTTCCGGCTCGCGCAGCTGAAGAATACCGGAAAGCCGGCCGTCGTGATCGGCATCATCCAGGCCGTGACGGCTACGATTCTGGTGGACATCGTCCTCGTGGCGGTCAGTCTGCTGGCCGGCCCGGACGTTCTGCCGCTGCCCGCGGCCGTCACGCTCGGCGCGATCGCCGCGGCCACGGCCCCGGCTGCCACGCTGATGGTCGTGCGTCAGTATAAGGCCAGGGGCCCGCTGACGGACCTGCTGCTCCCGATCGTCGCCCTGGACGACGCGGTGGGCCTGATCGTCTTCGCGGTCTCATTCGGCGTCGCGCAGGCCATGCTGGGCGGACGGCTGGACGTGATCTCGGTCGTGGTCAACCCGCTGCTCGAGATCGTCTGCTCGCTGGCGCTGGGCTCCTTCATGGGCGCCCTGCTGACGTGGCTCGAGAAGCTGTTCTTCTCGAATTCCAACCGTCTTTCGATGACGATCTCGTTCGTGGTCATGACGATCGCGCTCTCCTCGGTGGAGATCCCGCTCGGCGAGGAGCTGAAGATCTCGTTCTCCTCGCTGCTGGTCTGCATGATGCTCGGGACCGTGTTCTGCAACCTCAGCGAATTCTCGGAGGATATCATGAAGCGGTCGGAGCGGTGGACCGCGCCGCTCTACGCGGTCTTCTTCGTGCTGTCCGGCGCGCAGCTGGACCTGACCGTGCTGCGGTATCCGTCGGTGCTGCTGATCGGCGCCGCCTACATCCTGGTCCGGTGCGCGGGCAAGTATCTGGGCGCGCGCGTCTCCTCGGGCTGGATGCACTGCAGCCCGACCGTGAGGAAATACCTCGGCGTGACGCTGTTCCCGCAGGCCGGCGTGGCGCTCGGGATGGTCGTGTCCGCGCAGGCGCTGGGGCCGGAGATCGGATCTCTGGTCCGCAACATCGTCCTGTTCTCCGTGCTGGTCTATGAACTGGTCGGGCCGATGCTGACGAAGCTGTCGCTCGCGCGCGCCGGCGAGATCCCGGAGAAGGCGTCCGAAGCCGAACACCGCGCGCGGTTCGTCTCGCAGACGAAGCCGAAGCGCAGGAAGGACGCCTGACGGCAGGACCGCGGTCCTTCGCCTTACAAAATCATTAAAGTTATGTGAAACGGTGCCGAAGACCTTGCGTTTTCGGCACCGCTTCGTTATAATGATAAGCCGAAGGAGAAGCGTCTCCTTATTTTGTCATGCAAAGGAACCCGTGACCGGCCTGCCTGCGAGAGCGGGAAGGAGCCGGAGACGGGTCTGTTCACGCCCCGTCCGGACGATCCGGACGCGTCAGGCGTATACTGCGGAGGAAACATGAGCAGAAACAGAAGAAACAGAAGACGGAAGCTGCGCTGGGGCCGGATCGCACTGCTGGTCCTGGTGGCGGCAGCGCTGGTGGCGGCGGTCGTGATCGGCTGCGGCAAGCGCGCGGAGGAATCCACGCCGGCCGATCAGACGGCCTTCCTGGAGGGGACTAAGATCGGAGAACTGGACGTGTCCGGCATGACCCCCGAGCAGGCCAAGCAGGCGCTGGAAAAAGAACTGAAGGACTATACGTTCCGCCTGGAGCTGGCCGGTTCGGAATATACCGTGGACGCGGAGCAGCTGCAGCTGGCCGCGGCGGCCCCGGTGGATACG
>CACXFD010000078.1 GCA_902766845.1 uncultured Lachnospiraceae bacterium
AATCGTGATGGCAGCAGGAACCTCGCGCAGCCTCTGCTCCACCTCAGACCACTCCAAATTCGGATGACGTTCCCGGTGTTCGGAAAAACTCGCTTTCAGTAATTCCAACATCTTACACACCTCTATAAATCCCGATTTGTTTTAATCATCGTACCATGGCGGACCCGCGTGGTCAATTAACTAACTTTCAAAAGGGAAGGAAGAACTTCCTTACGAAGTGCCTCCCTCGGGACTCTCTTTTTGAAAAAGCAGGATATGCCGCAAAAAAGGGCATGGAACCGAATCGGATCATGCCCTTTTTTCCGGAAGGCGCCTGTTCAAGGCCCTTCGAAAATCGAATACAAATGTGTTTTGCCCGCCTCCGGGCTCGCCCATTACAGATTCTCCCGCAGCGCCTTCCCGGCCGCCGCGCGTTCTTCGGGCGTCTGCTCGCCGGGCGTCCAGGCGCACATCGCCGGGCCGCCTTCATAGCGCGGGATCACGTGCAGGTGGAAATGGCGCACGGTCTGGCCCGCGGCCTCGCCGTTGTTCTGCACCAGGTTGAAGCCCGCGCAGCCGAGGCCCTTCATGGCCGCTTTGCCGAGGCGGGCCGCCAGCGGCAGCAGCGGCGCGGCCGCCTCCTCCGGAAGCTCGGTCACGTCGGCGTAATGGTCCTTGGGCAGGATCAGCATATGGCCGTTGCTGGCCGGGCCCAGGTCCAGGATCACGCGGCACGCGTCATCCTCATAAATAGTCTCCGACGGGATCTCGCCCGCCGCGATCCTGCAGAAGATGCAGTTCTCGTCTCTCATGATAGTCTCCTCCCATTCTCCGGTGCCTTCCGCCCGGTACCGCGGATGCCCGTTCCCTTATCTCCAGTCGCTGTCCGAATACGAATCGAACACGCCCGTGTCCGAATACCGCGCCGTCGGGCGCTTATACAGGAACTTCGCGAGCACGAAGCCCACGAGGATCCCGCCGATGTGCGCGGCATTGTTCACGCCGGCGCTCATGAGCCCGTGATACAGCGTGAAGCCGATCAGCAGGGCCAGCCGCGCCGTGGACAGGTCTTCCAGCCGGCCGCGGTTCGCGATGACCACATACAGCAGGCCGCCGACCACGCCGAAGATGGCGCCCGACGCGCCGATGCTGACGACATCCTGCCCGAGGATCCCGTACCAGATCAGGCTCGCGATGCCGCTCCCGATGCCGCAGGCCAGATAAAAGAGCAGGTAGCGGGTCCGGCCCAGCGCGCGCTCCATGTTATCGCCGAGGAAGAACAGCACGAGCATGTTGTTGAACAGATGCGAGATCCCCGCGTGCATGAACATGCTGGTCAGCAGCAGGTAGATCTTGTGCTCCTGCAGCACGCCGTACGCGGTCAGACCGCCCATGCGGATCAGATTGGCCGTATTGGTGGATCCGCCGGTCACGACCAGGATCACAAAATAGACGATGTTCGCGGCGATGATCCCGAGGTTCACCTTCGCGACTTTTTCTCCCTGAAGAAACGGCATGCCGTATCCTCCTTTTCTCTGTCCGACCAGCCGGAGTCCTGCGGCGGACCGCCGCGGCCGGCCGCGGGCACGGCGGCCCGCACCGGTCCCGTATCCTTCGCCTTATCCTTCGAGATTGACGACCTTCTGGCGGTCTCCGAGCCAGCCCAGCTCCACCTTGCCGGTGGGGCCGTTTCGCTGTTTGGCCACGATGACCTCCATCACGTTCTTCTTTTCCGTATCTTTATTATAGACCTCGTCGCGGTACAGGAACATGACCACGTCGGCGTCCTGCTCGATGGCGCCCGAGTCGCGCAGGTCCGCCAGCATGGGCCGGTGGTCCGGGCGCTGTTCCGGCGCGCGGGACAGCTGCGACAGGGCGATGACCGGGACCTTGAGCTCGCGGGCCAGGCCCTTGATCGCGCGGGAGATCTCCGAGACCTCGATCTGGCGGCTCTCGCTGCGGTGCTTGTCATCCGCGCTCATCAGCTGCAGGTAGTCCACGATCACGAGCTGGATGTCATGCTCGAGCTTGAGCTTGCGGCAGCGGCTGCGCATCTTCGCGACCGTGATGCCGGGCGTCTCATCGATCACGATCTTGGAATTGCCGACCGTGGCGACGCTCTCGAGCAGTTTGTCCCAGTCCCCGTCCGACAGGTCGCCGGTGCGCAGGGACTGGCTGTTCACGCCCGATTCCATGGCCAGCAGACGGTTGACCAGCGATTCGTTGCTCATCTCGAGCGAGAAGATGGCCACGTTCTGGTTCTTCCGGAGCGCCACGTACTGGGCGATGTTCAGCGCGAACGCGGTCTTGCCCATCGACGGGCGCGCCGCGATCAGGATCATATCCGACGGCTGCAGGCCCGACAGCATCTCGTCAAGGCGCTTGAAGCCGGTCGCGAGGCCCGTGACCGACGACTTGTTCTTGGAAGCCTCTTCGATCTTGTTCAGCACGCGCAGGACCACGTCGCGGATCGGCTCGATCTCGGTGGTGGTCCGCTGCTGCAGCAGCTGGAAGACGTCCTTCTCCGTCTTCTCGAGGATCTCCTCCATGGACTGCTTGCCCGCGTAGCACGCCGCGGCGATCTCTTCATTAGTGCGGATCAGGCGGCGCAGGACGGCCTTTTCATAGACGATCTGCGCGTAATGCCGGATGTTCGCGGACGTGGGCACGGTCTCCAGAAGATCGCGCACGAAATCCAGGCTGTACACCTCCGGCGGCAGCTCCTTTTCCTTCAGGCGGTCCTGCAGCGTGATCAGGTCCACGGGCTTGCCTTCGTTGTACAGCTCCACGATGGACGCGAAGATCACGCCGTACTGCATCTGGTAAAAGTCGTCCGGCTGCAGCGTCTCCGCCGCGGCCACGATGGCGTCCCGGTCCATCAGCATGGCGCCGATCACGCTCTGTTCCGCTTCCGGGCTGTGGGGCATGACCCGTTTGATGACTGCTTCCTCTGCCATTTCCTCAGCCTTCCGTCACGACGACGGTCAGGGACGCGGTGACCTCCGGATGGAGCTTCACCGGCACCACGGTGGTCCCGACAGCCTTGATCGGCTCCTCGAGCACCAGTTTCTTTTTATCCAGTTCGATGCCCATCTGCTCCGCGGCGGCCGCGGCGATCTCCTTGGTGGACACGGAGCCGAAGACCTTCCCGTTCTTGCCGGTCTTGACGGCCAGCACCACCTTGCCCGCGCCGATCCGGCCGGCCAGCTCCTGGGCGTCCGCGAGGCGCATGGCCTCCTGCTTTTCTTCATGGGCCTTCTGCAGCTTCAGGTCATTGAGGACCTTCGGGGTGGCCTCCGCGCCGAGCTTTTTCGGAAAGATGAAATTGCGGGCGTAGCCGTCGCTCACATCCACGATCTGGCCCTTTTTGCCCACACTCTTTACATCCGTCAGCAGTACAATCTTCATGTCAGTTCTCCCTCCTCCTGCATCTTATGCAGGGTCTGCTTCAAGGCTTCCCTGGTCTCTTCGAGCGTGAAGGGAAGCTGGGCGCCGGCGATGGACAGGTGTCCGCCCCCGCCGAGGCGCTCCATCACGAGCTGCACGTTGACCTCGTCGATCGAGCGCGCGCTCACGAATATCTGGTCCTGGAACGGCGTCAGCACGAACGACGCCTTGACGCCGACGACGTCCAGCAGCTCGTTGGCCGCCTGCGCGCCGATCACGGTCGGGCTCTCGAGCCCGGGCGCGTCATTCACACCGATCGCGTAGGCGCCTTCAAAGATCTCCGCGCTGCGCACCACGTCCGCGCGCGCCTTGTGCTCCTCGAGCGTATCGCGGAAGAGCTTGCGCACCCGGGTGATGTCCGCGCCGCTGCGGCGCAGGAACGCGGCGGCCTCAAAGGTCCGCACGCCGGTCTTGTTCAGGAAATTGTTGGTATCCACCATGATGCCCGCGAACAGGGCGTCCGCTTCGGGCGGCCGGATCTTCACGCCGTCCCCGATATACTGCAGGACCTCGGCGATCAGTTCGCAGGCCGACGACGCGTACGGCTCCACATAGGAGAGCACCGCGCCCTCGATGCTGTCGCTCGACTGGCGGTGGTGATCCAGCAGGACCACGCGCTCCACCTTCGAGAGGAGCTCGGGGCACTCGGTCAGCTGCGGCCGGTTCACGTCCACGACCACGACCAGCGTCTTCTCCTTGTCCGCGCGCTCCAGCGCCTGCGCGCTGGTCAGGAACAGGTCCTCGGGATAGCCGTCTTCCACCGAGAACCGTTCTTTCATCGGACGGATCGAGGAGATCACGTCGTTCAGGACGATGTGCGCCTTCTTGCCCATCGTGACCGCGGCGCGGTAGACGCCGGCGGCCGCCCCGAGCGAGTCGATGTCGCTGAGCCGGTGGCCCATCGCGATCACGTTCTCGCAGCCCATCATCAGTTCGCGCAGGGCCTGCGCCTTCGCGCGGGCCTTGACACGTGTATTCTTCTCCACGCTGAGGCTCTTGCCTCCGAAATAGGAGATATTGTCTTTTTCCTTCAGCACGGCCTGGTCGCCGCCGCGGCCCAGGGCCATGTCGATCGCGATCTGCGCGTATTCGAAGTTCTGGGCAAAGCTCTCTCCGCCCGTGCCCATGCCGATGCTGAGCGTGACGGTCATATCGTTCCCGATGCTGACGGTCTTGACGTCCTCCAGCAGCGAGAACTTGTCCGCACGCAGCTCCGCCAGATGGCGCTGCTCGATCGCGAACAGGTACCGGTCGCGCTCCAGGGCCTTCACGATGCCCTGCGCCTGGCCGAAGTACCGGTTGATCTTCCGGTCGATCAGGGCCGCCAGCAGCGACCGGCGCACCTCCTCGACGCTCTGCATCAGGTCGTCAAAATTATCGATATACAGGTAGCCGGCCACCATGCGGCCGCCTTCCATCTCCTGCCGGATCCCTTCGAGATCCGTCTCATCGAACATATACAGGGCGATCAGGCCGTCTCCGCCTTCCCCGCCCACGCCGATGCCCGAAAAATCCTCGGGCAGCGGGATCCGGTTCATCTCCGTGCGGAAGATCCGGTCCCGGTAGGTCACCGTGGTCATGCGGACGCCCTCCGCCTCCGTCTGGGGCAGGCCCAGCTTCGCGAGCTCGGGCATCATCTGGAGCACGTCCTTGCGCTTTTCTTCCGCAAAGACTTCCTTCATGGCGCCGTTGGACCAGAGGATCTGCCCCGACGTGTCCAGCACGCCGTACGGAAGGGCCAGGTCATGCAGCAAAGCTTTCTGGACCTGCGTGTAATTCACGGCAAAGTCCAGCAGGTCCGACCGTATGCGCCGGCGCGCGTACAGGAGCAGCAGCAGACAGCAGACCGATCCGGCCGCCGTGAACGGCAGCATCAGCAGCCCGCTGCGCCGGTCCGCCACGAAGACGAGGACCTGGCAGAGGATCATTCCGATCCAGAAAAAGAGCGGCCAGTAAAAATACAGGCTGAGCCTGACATGGGACCGCTCCCGCTTTCCTTTCATGGACCGTGACCTCCTTTCCGACTTCGAAAGTATCTTATAGTTTACCACAGTCCGGCGTTTCCTGACAACTGTTTTCCACCGGATCCGGCTGTGCGCGCTTCACGCCGCGCAGGCTCTTCTCCACGGTCAGCCGCGGCAGCATGACTTCATGGCCGCACCCGCAGCAGCGCAGGCGGATATCGGTCCCGGTGCGCAGGACCTCCCATTCCCGGCTGCCGCACGGATGCGGCTTTTTCAGCGTTACGATATCATGCAGGCGCAGCGACGCGCCGGTCAGTCCTTCTCTCATGGCCTCATCTCCTTCCGGGCCGCGGCCCATTTCTCACTGCCGGCCCCCTCAGCCCGCGGCCTCCGGCCGCAGCGGCCGGCTCCGCTTTCCGGGCCGTCTCAGGTGTCCCACTCGGCGAGCGCGGATCCGATGGGCTCGCGGATGATCAGGTCCGCGCGGTAGTCCATCTCCGTGGGCGACAGGTTGATCAGTGCCAGCTTATGTCCCCGGTAATACTGCAGCAGGCCCGCGGCCGGCCAGACCGCGAGGCTGGTCCCGCCCACGATCACGACGTCCGCACGCTGCAGCTGATGCACGGCCCGGCTCATGCAGGCGTCGTCCAGCGCCTCTTCATAGAGGACCACGTCAGGCTTGATGATGCCGCCGCACGCGCAGTGCGGCACGCCCTCACTGTCCAGGATATCCTGCATCGAATAGCCGCGCCCGCAGCGCATGCAGTGATTGCGGTGCACGGAACCGTGCAGTTCCAGCACGTTCCGCGAACCCGCGGCCTGGTGCAGTCCGTCGATGTTCTGCGTGATCACGGCCGTCAGCTTCCCGGCTTCCTCGAGCCGCGCGAGCGCGCGGTGCGCCGCGTTGGGCTTTGCGTCCGGATAGAGCATCTTGTCGCGGTAGAACCGGAAGAACTCTTCCGGCCGGCTCATAAAGAACGTATGCGACAGGATCTGCTCGGGCGGCCAGTCGTATTTCGTATGGTACAGCCCGTCCACGCTGCGGAAATCCGGGATCCCGCTCTCGGTGGATACGGCGGCCCCGCCGAAGAAGACCACGCGGTCCGCCGCGTCGATCCACTCGCGAAGCGTCTCTTTTTCTGTCATGTCCGGCTCCTTTCCCGGCCGCTGTCATTCACGGCCGCGGTCCATCATCCGGCCGCAGTCGTTCCCGGCCGCGGTCCATCATCCGGCCGCAGTCGTTCCGACCGCTGCCATTCCCGGCCGATGTCTTTCCCGGCCGCAGTCCGTCTTCCGTCCGGCCGTTCTCCCGCGCGGCCGGCCTGCTCCGTTATTTCGTGATCCGCGCGAGGAACGCGTCGATCTGCGCGTCGGTCATCCCGCCGCTTTTCAGGTACGCCCGCGCGCCGGCCTCCAGGTCCGCCTGCCGGGGATCCCCCGTCTCCTGTCCGGTCAGGATCCCGAACATCGGGATCAGGTTCCCTTCGAGGATCAGGTCATACCGCCGCTTGTCGGAGACCTCGTTGATCCCGTAGTAATGATCGTAGGTCAGCATGTAATCGTCCACGATCTCGTCATAGGACGCGCCGGCCAGCGCCTCGATCAGCACGCAGATGAAGCCGGTCCGGTCCTTGCCTTCGGTGCAGTGGACCAGATAGGGCGCCTCCTGCTCCGAGATGGCCGTCAGCCCGGCCGCCGCCTTCGCCCGGAATTCCTCCGACCCGAAGTTGGTGTTCAGCGCGAGCGGGAACACGCGCCCGCTCTCCTGCAGGGTCTTGAAATACGGGGACGCGAAATCGTCCTTTGCCATATAACCGGCGATCTTTTCGGGCGTATCCGCCAGGTCCAGGACCGCGTTCACGCCGGCCTCCCGGATCAGCGCGTCCACGTACGGCGCGCGGTTATGCTGGTTGTCGCAGGGCGACGCGGACCGGCACAGCGCCCCCTCGGCAAGCCGTCCGGCCCGCACCGCGCGGAAGTTCGCAAAGACGACGTCGCTCGGATAGCGGGCCCGGTCATCGTAATAATGGATGTCGCGCGCGTCCTGGATATCCGCATATTTTCCGCGCTCATGCATCGTGATCGTGGCCGTGTCTTTCTCCGCGAGCGCGGCGTTCACCCAGAGCCGCTCGCGCTGCTCAATGCCCAGCAGGCCCGCCTCGTCCCAGAGGTCCTCGCCGTTGTTGATCCCGGCCTTGATATACGGATAGCCCGGATACGCCACGAGCAGGGGCTTGCCGGTCTCCACGTAATAGCCGTTGTAATACGGCAGGTCCTCCAGCCGGTATCCGTTCGAGAACACCACGTCCACGCTGTCGCCGTAGGCGAAGCCGAGTGCGTTGAATTCATCGATCGCCGCCTTGATATAGACGCCGCCGAACTCGGTCTCGTGCTCGATCGCGCAGTCGACCAGGGCGGGCGTGTCCGCCGCGGGCTGTGTAGGCGCTGCGGTCGAAGGCTCCTCCGGCGCCTCCGTCTCCGGCACGTCCGTCGGGGCCGGCGCGGGGGCTTCGGTCTCCGCACCGGTCGGGGCCGGTTCCTTCGTGGGCTCCGGCGCCGTGCGGCCGCAGGCCGTCAGTACGAAAACCGTGATCATCAGCAGGCAGAGAATGGCCGGCAAAGCCTTCCGCCGCGCGCCGCGGCGAACCGTCTTCTTCATTCCGTCTCCTTCTCCGGGATGTCCCGGGATGACCCGGGCCGACCCGGGCTGTCCATACGGTCTGAACGTCTGCCCCTATTGTATCAGATAAAACGCCGGCTGTCATCCGAAAGAAACGGCGCGGGGCGGTCTTCCTCGCCATGCCGGCCCGCAGGTCCCGCGCCGCCGGACGGCCGGCCGCGGTGCGCCGGCGGCAGCAGACAACCCGCGCCGCCCGCTTTCCAGAGGCCCGCCTCTGTGGTATAATATGAGCCGGAGGCAGAACGATGGACATCACCCCGCACGATATCCCGCTTTTTGAATATGATCCCGATCCGCAGGGACTGATCCGGCCCGACCATGACCGGCCGGACGAGCCGCTCCCGAAGAAGGCCGTCTTTGCCTTTCTGGGCGATGAGATCGACCGCTTCGCGCAGGAGCGCGGCGCGCGCGTGATCGGCCGCTTCGAGAGCGCCACCAAAACATATCCGGCCTATCTGCTGCAGACCGAAAAGGAGCCGGTCTGCCTGATGCAGGCGCCGGTCGGCGCGCCGGCCGCGGTACAGCTCCTGGAGTGGCTGATCTTCCACGGCGCCCGCGAGATCGTCAGCACCGGCTCCTGCGGCGCGCTGGTCCCGCTCGGGGAAGGGCAGTTTTTGGTCCCGTACCGGGCCCTGCGCGACGAGGGCACGTCCTATCACTATCTGGAGCCGTCCCGCTTCATCACGCTGTCCCTGCGCGCGCGGGAGGCCATCGAGACCGTGCTGCGTCGGCGCGGCCTGCCGTTCAGCGAGGCCGTCACCTGGACCACCGACGCGTTCTTCCGCGAGACCCGCGCCAAGACGGCGCTGCGCCGGGAGGAAGGCTGCGTCTGCGTCGAGATGGAATGCGCGGCCCTGGCCGCCTGCGCGCGGCTGCGCGGCGTCACCTGGGGCGAGCTCCTCTTCACGGCGGACACGCTCGCGAACGCGGACCGGTACGATCCGCGCGGCTGGGGGAAGGAGGCCGCCGGGCCGGCGCTCGAGCTGTGTCTCGAGGCCGTGCAGGAACTGTAGCCGTACCGCTTGCGGGCCGGGCCGGTCATCTGACCGCTGTCCGGACGCGGCGCCTGTGCCTGTAAACACAAAAAGCCCCGCGGAACACCTCCGCGGGGCTTTTTTCATGCTCTGCGAGACAGGCTGATGCCCGGCTCACTTCATAAACGACGTCAGGATGTTCAGCAGGTCCATGCCGTTGCTCTGGCTGCTGGTCTGCGCGGAGGAACCGCCCATCAGGCCGCCCAGCAGGCTTCCGAGGCCGCCCGAAGACTGGGACTGCGCCTGCGTCTGGGACTGGCCGCCGCCCATCAGGCCGCCGAGAATGCTCCCGAGGCCGCCCGAGGACTGGGACTGGTTCGAGGAACCGCCGCCCAGCAGACCGCCGAGCAGGCCGGACGATGCCTGCGGCTTGGAGGCGCCGCCGAACATCGCCAACAGATCCGACAGGTCGATGCCGTCCGACAGGTCCACCTTGGCCGCGGAGCCCGTGGCAGCGGACAGGCCGGAAAGCAGGGCCGGCGCCAGGCTGCCGAGGCCGCGCGTGACCTGTTCGGTCTTCATGCCGGTCTCCTTCACCAGGCTGCTGACCACGTCCTTCTGGTTATCTCCCAGAATGTGGCCGATGATCTTCGCGCCGTCTTCCGCGTCCACGTCCGCGATCTGCTGCGCCATGGTCTCCGTGCCCGTATGCTGCGTCAGCGCGTTCAGCAGCGACTGCGCGCCCTCCTCGGTGGAGGCGTTCTGGGTCATGGAAGAGATCAGCTGCGGCAGCGCGCCGTTCACGAGCTTGGTCAGCTGATCGGCCGATGCGCCGGTCTTGTCCGTCAAGGCGCTCAGCGCGTCCGTGTTGGTCATGGCTCCCGATAACATGCTTAACAGATCCATCTCTTACCCCTTTTTTTCTTGTAGTTTGGCCGCCATGCGGCCTTTGGGTTCATTATACACCCATTCGGGACGGCGCGCGAGCACTTTTTCACAAAACCCGGCCCCGCCGTGCCGGCCGAGTGGCCGGAATCGGCTGTTCCTTTCGATATTCTTAACAAAACCGGGCCCGGTTTAAGACTTTCATTCTCAAATTTATTTTCTTTTTATAACACCAACATATTTCTGACACATTTACTTGGTAAGATAACAGCGTACCGGATGAGAACGGTACAGACATTTATGACAGGGATAAATGTTGGAAGCTTTTCATACTCACCCCCCGGCGGGCGGCATCCCGCCGGGCCCCCCCTCTTCTTTTGATGAAAATGATGAAACAAAAAGGCCGTCCCTCGGGACGGCTTTTTTGTTGCCCGCGGCCGGCATCCCGGCCGCGGCCCAAAAAAAGGCGGCCGCCCCGCGGGGCAGCCGCCTTCCGGTATTCCCGGGCTCCGGCGCCTGCTGCGCAGGCGCGGCCGGTCTTATTCCACGCCCGTGATGCGCAGGCCGTAGAGCACGGTCTCGCGCGGAATCACGTGGGTGTCGTACTGGACCGTCTCGGAGGAGAAGCGCATCGTGCGCATCGCGTCCATCATCGAGCCCGACACGGACCCGCCGGTCACCGGCGTGCACTCACCGTCATGGTGCCAGTAGGCCAGCCGGATCTCGCCGGCGATGTCCCCGGCCATCGAATCCACCTGGAAATCCGAGAACTCGATGACTTCCAGATAGTCTCCGGTACGAAGGTCCGCCGCGCTCTGCTTTCCGCCGTCCACGACCACGTTGTAGACCAGGGAGCTGCCTTCCAGGCCCAGATACTGGCTCATCTGGCGCGATCCCCAGAAGTTCTGCGCCACGCCGTCCTTGATCAGGTAACGGTCCCGGATCTCGGAGCCTTCTTCATCCACATCGTAGCTGTGGGAAGAGTTCGGAAGCTTCGCGACGGCCTTCATCGTGATCACGTCTCCGGTCATATCCTCGGCGATGGGCTTCCCGCTCTCCCACGTGCTGACGCGCCGCACCTTGGCGCCCGCGCTCATATGGTCGCGGAAATAATCGTAGATCTCGATCGCGTTCTCGTTCGGGAACAGGACCGGGATGTCCTTCAGGACCGGGGTCGGCACCGCGTGCAGGCGGTCCTTGCCCACGCGCATCACGTCCTCGACGTCCGACCGCAGCCGGTCCGCGTCGCAGGTGCCCGACGGATACAGGCGGTACAGCTCGATCTCGTGGCCTTCGCGGCGCGCGTTCACCACGACCTCCATCAGCGAGGACGGGAAGCGGCGCGTATAGCTGACGCCGTTCGAGTTCTTGAACCGGCGCGTGACGGACTTGACAAAGATCTCGTAGGAGTTGACGTCTTCGGTATCAGTCTCATGCACGCTGTCCATCGCGCGCAGGAAATCCTCGGCGATCTTTTCCACGCAGACCTCTTCGCCCTCTTCCTGCGGGACCGGGGCGTCCGTCAGCGTGTAGGCCGGGTTCTTGACGAGGCCGGCCTGGAACAGGATGTCCGCGAGCGCTTTATCGATCTCTTCTTCTGACGCGGTCGGGGAGATCTGTCCGGAGGCGCTCCCGAGGAAGCCGCCCTCCACGTCCGCGTAGAGCTTCACGGTATAATTGCGGGTCTCCACCGCGCGGTTCTGGTCCAGCGCGTGGCGGATAAAGTAGAACTCCCAGCCGGTCACGGTCTCTTCCGACAATTCCCAGCCCGCGGCGCCCAGCGCCGCCAGTTTTTTCTCCAGCCGTTCAAACATCATCCCAACCTCGCTTTCGTCTTCAGATAGGGACCGCCGTCGGCCACCTTGACCCATTCCTTATGGCCCTTGCCGCAGGCGCCGTTGCCTTCCACGCCGCGGTCCGTGCTGGCCATCGTGATGCCGCCCAGCAGGTCCGGCACGTAGCCGGTCATGACCACGGGGGAGACCACCTTGCCGGTCAGCTTTCCGTCCTTGATCTCATAGCCGCGGGCGATGATGCACTGGATGCCCCAGTGCTTCGGGTCTTCCATGCCGCTCTCCATGCCGCGCAGCAGGTAGCCGTCCTTGACCGATTCGATCATCTCCTCGACCGTGTTCTCGCCCGAATCGACGACCGTGTTGGTCATGCGGGTGTAGACCTTGTGCGCATAGTTCTCGCGCTTGCCGTTTCCGGTGGGCTTAACGCCCAGGCGCAGGGCCGCCAGCGCGTCGCAGATGCCGGTGCGCAGGATGCCGTGGTCGATCTCGATCACATCGCCGGCCGGCGTGCCTTCATCATCAAAGGCGAACGCGGTCACGCTGTCCGCGCAGAGCGCGCCTTCGTGCATGGTCACGAGGTCCGATCCCACGCGCTTGTCGATGTATTCGGCGCCGAGCGCGCGGCCCTTCACGAACATGTCCATCTCGACGCCGTGGCCAAACGCCTCGTGCGCGATCAGGCCCGTGACGGCCGGATCCGTGATGATCTCGTATTCACCGGGCACGATGTGCTCCGACCCGAGCATCTCCTCCATGGTCTTCGGCAGCTCGGAAAGCTTGTCTGCCAGGCCCTTCAGAATCTCGGGGCCGCCGAGGCCGGACACGCCCTGGTACACGAATTTCAGCTCTCCCTGCGGCGACGGCGCGAACGCGGCCACGCTCCCTTCCGTATAGACATAGCTCTGGCGCAGGAAGCGGTTTTTCGTGATGAACATCTTGGAGATGTGCGTGGACACGCCGCGGACCGGGCAGTCCAGCGCGCCCGGGATCTCCTTCATGCCGCGGTCGGACAGCGCGGAGAGCTCCGCCACGAGGGCCGCCATATCGGTCTTCTCCGGCAGCTCCTGCGTCTCCTTTTCCACGAAGAGCTCCAGCGGCTCATCCGCCAGCAGGCCAGTCTCATATCCGCGGGTCCCGGTGCGCCCGAGCAGGGCCTGCTGCGCCGAAAGGGCCGCCTGCAGCCGCGCCAGCGTCTTTTCGGGATCCGACGGATCCACCTCGTTGAATGCGTATTCGCTGTACTGTCCGTTTTTGCAGACACGGACGACGTTGCCGCGTTCGGTCGTCATGTTCGAACGGGAGACGTTCTTGCTGCGCTGCGACATGGACACCTGAAAGCCGACGGAATCCGTGGACAGGACGCTCACGTAATCATACGATTCCGAGAGCCGCGCGACGATCTGCTTCATGACCGGCGCGAGATCCTGCAGGTAGGATGAAAACGGTGCTTTCATCTGTTATTCCTCCTTATATGAACGGGAGAAGGGCTCTCCCGGAGCGCCGCGGGCGCTCTGCGTCCCAGTATAGCACACGCCGGCCGGTTTCGGGAAGACGGGCCGGAAAGATTTTTTCCGGCCGCCGGTAGATTTTCCGGCGGCTTTCTGGTATAGTTAAACAGACTATGGATACTGTACATCTGACCCGTTCCCATACCGCGCGGCGCGCCGCGGCCGTTCTGCTGGCCGTGTGTGTTCTCTGCGCGCTTTTTCTGGCCCCGGCCGCGTCCCTGACCGTCCGGGCGGACGGGCGCGGGACCTACGTGACCGCGCCGGACTGGCCCGAAGGCCCGGAGCTGGCCTCGGACGGCGCCATCCTGATGGACGCGGTCACCGGCAACATCCTGTATGAAAAGAACGTGGATCAGAAGATGTACCCGGCCAGCATCACCAAGATCCTGACCGCCCTGATCGCGATCGAGCACCTCTCCCTGGAGGAGAAGATCACCTACACGCGGGACGATATCTACACCCTCGAGCGCGGCGCCAGCACCATCGCGCTGCGGCCGGACGAGGAACTGTCGGTCGAGGAATCGCTCTACGGCCTGCTGCTGGCCTCCGGCAACGAGTGCGCCAACGGCCTTGCCCGCCAGACCGCCGGCTCCGTCTCCGCTTTCGTGGACATGATGAACGCGCGCGCCGCGGAGCTCGGCTGCACCGGCACGCACTTCGCGAACCCGCACGGCCTGCATGACGAGAATCATTACACCACCCCGCATGACATGGCCATCCTGATGCGCGCGGCCATCTCGAACGCCACCTACCTGCGGTTCGACTCCACGCGCACCCACATCATCCCGCCCACCAATCTCGTGAACGAAACGCGTCCGGTCAAGATGCGCCACGAGATGCTGGACCCCTACAGCGCCAATTATTATGAGGGCGTCGTGGCCGGCAAGACAGGCTTTACCACCCCGGCCGGCAACACCCTTGTCACCTATGCCGTGCGCGGCGACCTGAAGCTGATCAGCGTCGTCATGCACAGCACCGGACAGCAGTACGCAGACACCAAAAAGCTTCTGGACTACGGGTTCTCCGGGTTCCAGTCGCTCGAGGCCTCCTCGCTCGAGACGCGGTTCCAGGCCGGCTCCCAGACAAAGGACGCCATGGACGCGGTCCTGCAGGATACCCTGATCGGCACGGATCTCGCGCCGGACAGCTGGGTCACGGTCCCGAAGAACGTCAGCTTCTCCGACCTGACCGCGGACCTGGTCCTGGAAGAACAGGGCAGCAGCTTTGGCCGCGTGGTCTACCGCTATGAGGGCATGGAGGTAGGCAGCGCCGCGCTCACCTTAAAGAGCGGCGGCGGCCAGACATTCCCGTTCTCGGTCCGCTCCGGCCTGCACATCGTGCGGGCGGACGGCGAGCAGGTCCTGAACGTGCCGCTCCTGATCGTGATCGGAGCCGCCGCGGTGCTGGTGATCGTCCTTCTGCTTCTGCTCCGGAAACGCCGCATCAGCCGTTCGTCCGGAAACATCAGCTTTCGCACGGACCGGAAGGGACGCAGACTATGAACTACATCGTATTCGATCTGGAATGGAACCAGAGCACCAACTACGCCGAGGCGCGCCCGTCTCTGCCGTTCGAGATCATCGAGATCGGCGCGGTCAAACTGGACGCGCAGCGCAACGAGATCGGGCGCTTTGACCGCTTCGTCCGGCCCAAGATCTACCGGCGCATGAACCCGATGACCAAAAAGGTCACGCACCTGGACGTCAAGAACATGAAGAACGAGGCCCTCTTCCCCGAAGTCATGAAGGACTTCCTGGAATTCTGCGGCGATGACTTCATCTTCTGCACCTGGGGCGAATCCGATCTCTGGGAGCTGCAGCGCAACATGCGCTACTTCCACGTGGACAACCCGTTCCCGCAGCCGCTCCTGTTCTATGACGTGCAGAAGCTCTACAGCCTGCTCTATGACGACGGACGCAGCCGCCTGGGCCTGCAGGCCGCCATCGAGGAACGCGGCATGGCGGAGGAGGAAGCCTTCCACCTGGCCATCTCCGACGCGCTGTATACCGCGCGCCTGCTGCAGGGCATGAACCTGGCGCTGGACGGGCTGGAAAAGTACGTTTCCGTGGACTATTTCCGTCTGCCGGAGACCCCCGAGGAAGAGATCTACCTGGTCTTCCCGACCTACGCCAAATACGTCTCGCGCCCGTTCAAGGAAAAGGACGATATGCTGCGCGACAAGTACGTCACGCAGACCCGCTGCTACCTCTGCGGCCGCGCGGTCAAGAAGCTGATCCGCTGGTTCCCGACCGGCCAGAAGACCTACCAGTCCCTGCTCCAGTGCCCGCAGCACGGCTACCTCAAGGGCAAGATCCGCATCAAGAAAGCGCGCACCGACGACGTCTTCGCGGTCCGCACCGTCAAGTGCATCACCGAAGAGCAGGCCGAACAGCTCAGGGCCCGCCGCGAGGACTTCCTCGAGAAGCGCCGCGAGACCGTCAAGAAAAAGCGTGTCCGCGCCAAGGAAAAGAAACGCGCCGCGCGCCTGGCCGCCGAAGGCAAGGCCCCGGAAGCCACGGCCGCACAGAGCGAAGAATGAGCGATAAATAGGCCGGACCCCCGCATCCCGCGGGCGTCCGGCCACTGTTTTTCTTCTCCGCGATCCTCCGGGCGGCTTCGGGCGTGATCCCGCCGTCCTGCATATTCCTGTTTTCCGATCTGCTCATCTTCTTTCGCTGCCTCCTTTGTCCGGGCGTTCCCGGTTTCTGCGCAGACAGTATATCTGTTCCGGAGGGGACGGTAGTCGCCTGCGGGGCGACAAATGTTTCAAAAAGTATTGATTTTGCGGTCACCGGTGTGACATAGTGTACGTGACATCTTATGAAGCTGTTTGAGGATAACATCTATAATCTTCTTGGGATGGCTGAGAACTACATACTGAAAAACATCCGGTGGAGAAGCGAGATCGTCGGCGCAGAACGAACCGAGACACCGGAGATTCCTGTGGCGGTCATCAGAGAGGTGCTGGCCAACAGCTTCGCCCATGCTGTCTACAACGGCCGCACAAACCATGAGATTTGTATTCATCC
>CACXFD010000079.1 GCA_902766845.1 uncultured Lachnospiraceae bacterium
ATGAGTGTGGTAGATACGGTCGCCGTCTTCATCAACGCCGTCTTCGTCCTCATGGTCATGATGGTGGTGCTCATGCTCATCCTCATCATGATCGTGATGGTGATGATGGTGCAGGCGCTCATGCTCCTCCGCCTCTTCCTGCTGCTTGCGCAGGATGGCTTCGAGGTCCAGCTTCATGCCTTCCATGATCTCCAGGACCTTGCGGCCGCCCAGCGTCTGGGCCGGCGTGGTCACGATGCTGGCCGTCGGGTTCAGCGCGCGGATCATCTCCACGGCCTGCGCGACCTTCTCCTCCGTTGCCTTGTCCGTATCCGTGCGGCTCAGGACCACGGTGCCGGCCGCCTCGACCTGGTTCGTGAAGAACTCGCCGAAGTTCTGCAGGTACATCTTGCACTTGAGCACATCTACGACCGTGGTCGCGCTGTTCAGCACCACGTCATCGCCGAGGCGCACGTTCTCGACCGCGCGGATCACGTCCGACAGCTTGCCGACGCCCGACGGCTCGATGATGATGCGGTCCGGATGATACTGCGAAACGACCTCCTGCAGCGCGGTGCCGAAGTCACCGACCAGCGAGCAGCAGATGCAGCCCGAATTCATTTCCTTGATCTCGATGCCGGCCTCGCGCAGGAACCCGCCGTCGATGCCGATCTCGCCGAATTCATTCTCGATCAGGACCACCTGCTGCCCCGCGAACGCGTCCTGCAGCAGCGTCTTGATCAGCGTCGTCTTGCCGGCGCCCAGAAAGCCCGAAATAATGTCGATCTTGGTCATATCTTTCCCTTCCTTTCGCGGAAATCGATGTCCGTTCGTTTTTTACGCAACTATATATTTTATCACGGCCCGCGCAAAAAGCAAGGAATCCGGCCGTGATTTCACGGTTTTTTTATACCCTTACAGATTTACCCGCGTCATGCCTTCTCTGATGTAGCGGTCCATGTAGGACCGCAGTCCGGCGTTCTCCGGCCGGGACAGGTCCGGATCCTCCTCCAGGATCTCCGCCGCGCTCTCCGCGGTCAGCTGCAGGATATCCGCGTCGGTGAAGACATCGCCGATCGCGAACTCCACCGCGCCGCTCTGGCGCACCCCGAAGAAATCGCCGGGGCCGCGGAGCTTTAAGTCCTCCGACGCGATGAAGAAGCCGTCATTGGACGTACGCAGGATCTCGAGGCGCTTGTTATGGCGTTCCTCCTCCGAGGTGTTGACAAAGATGCAGTAGGACTGGTCCGCGCCGCGGCCCACGCGTCCGCGCAGCTGATGGAGCTGCGCCAGCCCGAAGCGCTCCGCGTTCTCGACCAGCATGACCGTGGCGTTGGGCACGTTCACGCCCACCTCGATGACCGTCGTCGAGACCAGCACGTCGATCTGATGCGCCGCGAACGCCTCCATCAGCGCGGTCTTTTCCTTTCCCTTCATGCGCCCGTGCAGCATCTCCACGCGCCGTCCCGGCAGGGCCGCGCGCAGTTTTTCCGTATAGTCCTGCACGTTCTCGACGCCGTTCATCTCCCCGGGCTCCACCATCGGACAGATCACGTAGGCCTGCCGCCCCGCTTCGATCTCCCCGTCGATGAACTTATACGCACGGCTGCGGTATTCCGCGCCGACCACCGCGTTCTTGATGGGCCGGCGTCCGGCCGGCATCTGGTCCAGCACCGAGATATCCAGGTCCCCGTACAGGATCAGCGCCAGCGTCCGCGGGATCGGCGTCGCGCTCATCACGAGCACATGCGGCACGCGGCCGGCCGCGCTCTTGTCCGCGAGCATCTCGCGCTGGCGCACGCCGAAGCGGTGCTGCTCGTCCGTGACCACGAGCCCCAGGTCCGCAAAGACCACCTTTTCCTGAAAGACCGCGTGCGTGCCGATCACGATGTCCGCCCGGCCTTCCGCGACCTCTTTGTACGCCTCCCGACGCTCCTTCGCGGTCAGCGAGCCGGTCAGCACCGTGACGGTCTTATCGATCCCGGCCTGTTCGAGCTGTTCCCGGACCGAGGCCGCGTGCTGGCGCGCCAGCACTTCGGTGGGCGCCATCAGGGCTGCCTGATGCCCCGCGTCCGAGGCTGCGAGCATCGCGAGCAGGGCCAGCACGGTCTTGCCGGAGCCCACGTCGCCCTGGACCAGCCGGTTCATCGCGCAGGGACCCGCGAGGTCCGCGCAGATCTCCGACCAGACGCGCCGCTGCGCATCGGTCAGGTCATACGGGAGGCTCTTCAGGAGCCGGCGCGCGGATTCCCCTCCCGAAGCCGGATACG
>CACXFD010000080.1 GCA_902766845.1 uncultured Lachnospiraceae bacterium
CCCGGCCTCCAGTGCCTCATAATGGTTCCCGCTGTAGACCAGGTTGCTGCCATAGACCTTTCCGTGATCCTCCCCGGTGCCCGCCGGATGGATCATCACGAACGGATTGGCCCGGTTCGAGGACGTGCCGGTGTAAGAGCTCACGGACAGCTTGCCCGCGCTGACCGGTGTCGTATGCTTCTCCATCTCGCGGACCCAGGCGCCCGTAAACGACGTCAGGCACCAGTCCTGTCCGGGCAGGTCCAGTTGGGCAGACAGGAGGCGCCGCACCGTCACCGGCTCCGCGCTCCCGTTTCGCAGGACGCTGCGGCGCGTGATCACGTCGCAGGCCGGAAACACCGTATAGATCAGGTCCAGAAAGAGACCGTAATGCTTCTCGCGAAGCGTCACGGTCAGGGTCTGCACGCGGTCGTTCTCCGGCTGCTGGGCATCTGCTGCCGCGTTTTCTCCCGCCGTAACGGCGGCTTTCTCTGCGGCCCGGTCCTTCGCGGCCGGCTGCGGGGCATACGCCCCGGGCAGTTCCTCAAACGAGGCCGTCCCGTCCGTTACCGCAAAGCTGTCAAATATATAATCCGACGTAAACGACCCGTCCCCGTAGACGATCTCCGCCAGCGGCTCACGGATGTCGCCCTTGCCGTAGAACGACGCTTCCAGCCGCATGTCCTCGAGCGAATACTCGGGATGGGCCGCGTCATACAGGACGGTGTTGCCGGGCGCGAACGCGTGCCGGTCCGCCAGCACGTCAGCCGTATCCGCGTCCACGCGCATGAGCCCGCCGTAGCACAGATGCTCGGGCTGGCCCGTGGGCAAAAGACGGAACGCGTAGGTGGTGCGGCGCGTCGAGAGCACGAACGTCTTGTTATCGAATACCTGGATCATCGTATATGCCTTTCATCGGAAACGCCGGACCGCGGCCGGACAGCCGGCCGGACAGATGTCCGGGCAGGCCTGCCGGGATCCCCGGTCCGGAAAACAGCAAAAGCAGGGGAAGGTCCTCCTCTCCTGCTTTTCGAAACATGGTCAGTCCTGCGCGTGCAGCTGCCGGCTGATCTCCTCGACCTTGGCGTCGTTCAGGATGAAGCGCTTGCGGAACCACAGCAGCGCCACGAACAGGCCGATGACCGGGATGATCGTCATCGTCATGCGAAGGCCCGCCTTGGAGGCCGCGGACACGCCGATGGACCAGTCCACGAGCTTATCGGCTTCGGACACCTCCGTGCCGGCCTGCAGATTATTGATGGACAGGCAGATGGACGCCACGAGGGCCGCCACGCCGGAGGCCAGCTTCACGACGAAGGTCTGCATCGAGAAGATCACGGACTCGTCGCGCCGGCCGTTCTTGAGCTGTCCGTAATCCACGGTGTTCGCGAGGAAGACCGTCGTGATGACCGTCAGCATGCCGTTGGCCGCAAAGATGAAGAAACCCGGGATGAACAGCAGGTAAACGCTGGACATGTTCGTGAAGGCCAGGAGCAGCAGCACGGCGTAGCCGGCCATGGCCATGCCGAGGCAGATATAAAAGATCTGCAGGCTCGAGAATTTCTTCCGGAGCAGCGGATAGAACGCCATCATCGACAGCACCTGGATGGCGCCGCCGAACATGTTGAACAGCACGTAGGCGTTGTTCCAGCCGGTCGTACCGAAGTCATACTTGAAGAAATAGATGACCAGATTGGAGGTGATGTAGATCGCGCAGTTGATCAGGACGATCGTCACGGTGACGGTCATGGCCTGGTCGTTCTGCACGAGGGCCTTGAACATCTGGCCGACAGAGACGGTCTCCATCTCCGCGGTGGATTTTTCCTTGACGTTCACGCAGGTCAGGACCGTGAACAGGATGAACAGGACGGCCACGATCAGCGCGAACCACTTGAAGCCGACGATCTCCATCATCTTCGCGCCGGCGTTCTCTCCCGCGAACATCGCGCCGAGCTTCGGCACCAGCATCATGGTCACGATCGTGATGATCGCGCTGCCCACGCCGGCGCTGGTACGAGCCAGGGTGGTCAGGTTCTCACGCTCCTTGCCGCCCTCGGTAAAGGCCGGGATCATGGACCAGTACGGGATGTCCATCATCGTATAGGTCACGCCCCAGAGGATGTAGGTGACGGCCGCGTAGGCGATCAGCCCCTTGCCGTCCATGGCGGGCGGGGCCGAGAACATCAGGAACAGCACGGCCGCGTTGGTCAGCGTGCCGATCAGCAGCCAGGGGCGGAATTTGCCCCATCTGGTCTTGGTCTTGGCCACGATGACGCCCATGATCGGGTCATTGAACGCGTCAAAGACGCGGGCGGCCATCAGGATGACGCCCATCGCGATGGCGGAGACGCCGAGCAGGTCCTGGAAATAATACAGGACGTAGCTGGCGGACAGCATGTAGACCATATCCTTGCCCACCGCGCCCAGCGCGTAGGACAGTTTGGCTTTTCCGGACAGTTTCATGACGATACATTCTCCTTGTCATTCTGTTGCTGATCTGTCGTTTGTCGGTTGCCGACCGGTCGAAGACCGATCGCGCAGAGGCTGCTTGTCTGCTTATTTGGCCGTCTTCATGGCCATGGCCAGTTTCACGACTTCGTACGCGCCGTCATACAGGCCGGTCTTTTTATTTGCGACGATCTGATCGCACATGCCGGTGAAGTAATCCGGCTGCGTGATGAACTGCCGCACCATCTGCAGGGTGTGCGCCGCGTCCTCGCACTCGAGGCACCCGTCGCCGACCTCCGCCGAATGGATGGCGCCCCACTTCTCATGTCCGCCGACGCGGTGGATGAAGAGCTTGGGCACCGGATAGAACGCGAGCTCGCTGGGCTTGGTGACCAGCACGTCGCAGCTGCGCATCAGCAGGTTGGTGCTGTAGACGGCCTCAAAGATGTTCTCGTGGCAGAACGCGTGGATGCCGGCCACCTCGCCGGTCAACGCGTTCTCAGCGAACTGTGCGGTCTCCTCCCAGTTGTCGAAATGCTCGACCGACAGCTGCGAAAGGCCCGGCACTTCCTTCACGAGGGCCTCCCAGACCTTCCGGTGATCTCCGACGTTGACATAGACCGCGGCCCTGCCCTGCCGGACAGCCGGGAGCAGGTATTTGAGCAGCGACGAGAAGATCTCCTTCTGCGCGCCGGCTCCGCCCACGGTCACCAGGAACCGCATCGGCGCCCCGGCCGCGCGGCGGGCCTTGCGGGCCTCGCAGTCGGTCTCGATGTTCGCGGTCAGTTCATGGTCGATGTAATGGCCCACATATTTGAGGTCCGTGCCCGGCATCGGCTCGCAGACCTTTTTGCCGTTCATGCCGTTTAAGATCCGGTATCCCTCGTACGCCTGGTGCGTCTGCACGGTATGCAGGCTTCCCTCCGCCAGATGCAGGGCCATGGGCCAGTTGTCCGGGATCGCGTTCACGACATGCTCCATGCCCGCGTGCAGCGCGGCCTGCGCCGGCCACACATGCGTGGCCACGACCGGGATCTGCTTCGGGACCGACCGGAACACCGGAGCCATCAGCTCCGCGTTCTTCTGATCCGACGCGTTATAGGAAAGCTTGCGGAAGCCCTCGTAATTCATGGGCTCCCAGACCAGTTTATTGAACAGCCGGCTCATGCTCGAAAGACGGGAGCCGAGCGAATACAGGTCGTTCTGGGCGCTGATCACCTTAGTGCAGGTGGTCTGCGGGTAGGAATTCAGGTCCATCCAGTACGGCACGTATCCGAGGGCGTGGGCTGCGGACGCGATCGCCATCGAGATCCGGTAATGGCCGAAGCCCATGCGGATGTTGCCGACGATGATTCCCTTTTCAAGGTCAAAATCCGGCTCCCGGGTGTATTCCGTCCCCACTTTGACGGTCTTTACGCCGAGATACGGGCCGATATACGGGTTCTCTTCCACCACTGCGCCGTAGGCGGCCGATGAATCGTCCCCGAACTTCTTCTGGTAAGAAGCCTTGGAACGGGCGGCCTTTTTCACGGTGGAAGCCGGCATCGGATTGCCGAAGATCACGCGCGATCTGTCTGTCATGCTCTCTCCTCTCTTTGAATGATACCGTTCACCAGGATGTCCGCGATCCGCCGCAGCGCCTCCTGATAGGTGATCCGGCAGCGGACCAGCACATCCTGCTGAAAGAACTGCTCGAGCAGCGCCACGAACATGAGCCGGAACATCTCCTGATCCACCGGCCGCATGACGCCTTCGGCGACGCCCTGATCCATGAGCCGGAAGGTCTCCTCCCAGCCCGACTGGAGCCGTGCCTGCACGCGGTCATAGGCTTCCGGGAAGCGGGCGCGCAGCTCATGCATCTGCGTCATGTCCACATCCCCGTAGGCGGCCGGCATCACGCTCATGATCGCGGTCAGCTTCTGCACCGTGGTCAGCTGCGGATCCGCCAGGACCCGGGCCTGTTCCGCGGCCACGGCGTCAAAGATCCGGTCCACCGTGTCCACCAGGATATCGGTCTTGTTGCGGTATACGGCGTAGATGCTCTTTTTGCTCATGCCGAGTTCCGCGGCCAGATCGTCCATGGTCAGGCGGAGCCCCTTGCTCCGATAGACGCGGACCATGCCGTCCAGGATGCGGTCTTTCCACTCCTGCTGCATACGTTTCTCCTTTTCGGGACCGGAAACGCGTTTTGTATTTTTCGTTTCCTACTGCTATTATACGGGCCGGCCGGCCGGTCCGCAAGAAACCGAATCCACAAATCCGGTTTCCGGTTTTTGTACATTTTGACGGGGAAGCGGCGCAGATGCCGGAAGCCTGCCGCGTCCGCACAAAAAAAAGAGCCGCAGGGTCAAAACCCTGCGGCTCTGTGCGATGCGGGAGATGGGACTTGAACCCACACGACCTAGGGCCACTAGATCCTTAGTCTAGCCTGTCTGCCAATTCCAGCACTCCCGCGAAGCGCAAAATGCATTATAGCATCCTTCTCCCGAAAGTGCAAGTCTTTTCCGCCCTGTTTTTTCCGAAATCCGGAGACGCTGTCCGGTCCGGGATCCGGGGCCGTGATCCGATCAAAAGCCGGAGACGTTATTCATTCAAAATGCCGGAGCCGTTATCCGATCCGGCGTGCGCCGTCCCCGATACCGGCCGTATAGAAGTCCGCCGCATAGCCGACCGCCTCCAGATACCGCTGTCCGGCGTTCTCGACGAAGGCCTCCAGCCGGTCCTTCTTCACCAGGCTGACCGTACAGCCTCCGAAGCCCGCGCCGGTCATGCGCGACCCGAGCACGCCCGGCTCCGTCAGCGCGGCCTCCACGAGCGCGTCGAGCTCTTTCCCGGTCACCTCGTAATCATTCTTCAGGGACATATGCGACGCGGTCATCAGCCGGCCGAAGCCCTCCAGATCCCCGCGGCCCAGCACCGAAACGGCCTCCACGGTCCGTTCGTTCTCGGTGACCGCGTGGCGCGCGCGCCGAAACAGCACCGGATCCAAGATCCGCTCCTGCTCTTCCTTCAGCTGCGCCAGGGAAAGGGCCCCGAGCGACGGGACATCCCGCTCCGTCCGGATCCGCCGCAGGGCCTCTTCGCACTGGGCGCGGCGCTCATTGTATTTGGACTCGCCGAGGCGGCGCTTTTTATTGGTCGAGGCGATCACGAGCGCGCAGTCCCCGAGCGTGAGCGGCACCTGCGTGCAGTCCAGCGTTTCGGTATTCAGGAACATCGCGTGATCCTGCCGACCCACCGCGACCGCGTACTGGTCCATGATCCCGCAGTTGACGCCGTTGAAGCGGTTCTCGCTCTCCTGGCAGACCCGGGCGATCTCTTCCGCGCTCATCGAAAAGCCCTCAAAGTCCCGCAGAAAGACCGCGGTCCCGACCTCGACCGATGCGGACGAGGACAGTCCGGATCCGTTCGGCAGGTCGCCCCAGAGCAGGACGTCATATCCTCCGGTCACGGCGACGCCGCGATTCATGAGCGTCCGGAAGACGCCGAGCGGATAATTGGCCCAGCCGAACGTATCGACCTTCCGCTCCGGGATCTCGCTGACCTCGGTCACGCCGGCCCACGGCACGTTGACCGACGCGAGCCGGACGGTCCGGTCTTCGCGGCGGCGCACCGCAAAATAGGTCCCCATCGTCAGCGCGCACGGAAAGACGTGGCCTCCGTTATAATCCGTATGCTCTCCGATCAGGTTCACGCGGCCCGGCGAGAAGTACAGCCGCACCTCTCCCCCGGCCCCGTAGGTCTCTTCAAACTTCGAAAGGATCTGCTCCCGGATGCTGAGCGTTTCCCCCATGATGGATCTCCCTTTCCGCCGGCCGTGAGGCGCCGGCATTTCCTTTTTGCGGCTCCGGCCGTCCGGCCCGGTCCGCCGCTCCGGCCGTACGCGGCCGTCCGATGCACAGGATATGCTTATACGTAAAACAGGATATCGGCGTATGTCGGGAACGGCCAGTACCGTTTGTCCGTGATCTTCTCGAGACCGTCCGCCACTTCACGCGCCCGGTCCATGGCCGGCACCACGTGCTCCGCGCACCAGTACGAGCCCTGCACCGTATCCGCGGGGATCTTCCGGACCGCCTCCTCGAGCCGGTCCGCGGCCGACGCCAGCTCCGCGGCCTCGTTGGTCAGCCGGCGCACCTGCGCCTCTTCCACGGCCGCCTCGATGCCGATCGTCTTTTTGGCCGCCACGCCCGACGCCAGGTCGCCCGAGCAGCTCATCACGGCCGGCAGGATCTGGCGGCGGATCATATCGACCGTGGTCCTCGCCTCGATCCGGACGATGTTGCGGTATTCCTCGAGCAGGATCTCGCGGCGCGAGGCCACCTCCTGCGCGGTATAGATCCCGTGGCGCGCGAACAGCGCGAGGTTCTTGTCATCGGTATAATGGACCAGCGCCTCGGGCGTGGTCTTATAGTTGGGCAGTCCGCGCCGCTCGGCTTCCTCCTGCCACTCCCGGCTGTAGCCGTTTCCGTTGAACAGGATCCGCTGATGGGCGCGCAGCTCGCGGGTGACGAGCTCCGTCAGGGCACGCTCAAAATCCGGCGCAGCCTCGAGCTCCGCGGCAAACTGGGCCAGCTCGTCCGCGACGATCGTATTCAGGATCACGTTCGTGCAGCCGATGTTGAAATCGCTGCCGAGCATGCGGAACTCGAACTTGTTGCCCGTGAACGCGAACGGCGACGTGCGGTTGCGGTCCGTATTGTCCTTCGGAATCCGCGGCAGCGCCATCACGCCGATGTTCATCGTGTCATGGGCCGATGCCGTGTACAGCGTGCCCCGGATGATCGAATCGATCACGCGCCCGAGTTCGTCCCCGACGTAGACCGATACGACCGCGGGCGGGGCTTCGTCCCCGCCGAGGCGGCGGTCGTTGCCGGCGCTCGCGACCGACAGGCGCAGCAGGTCGCTGTATTCATCCACGCCCTTGATCACGGCCGTCAAAAACAGCAGGAACTGCGCGTTCTCGCGCGGCGTATCGCCGGGCTCGAGCAGGTTCTCGCCGGCGTCCGTGGACATCGACCAGTTGTTATGCTTGCCGGACCCGTTCACGCCTGCGAACGGCTTTTCATGCAGCAGGCAGACGAAGCCGTGCCGGTCCGCGATCCGCTTCATGACCTCCATGGTCAGCTGGTTCTGGTCCGTCGCGATATTGACCGTCGTATAGACCGGGGCCATCTCGTGCTGGCACGGGGCGACCTCGTTATGCTCCGTCTTCGCGTAGATGCCGAGGCGCCAGAGCTCCCGGTCCAGTTCCTCCATGAACGCCTTGACGCGCGGCCGGATGGAGCCGTAATAATGATCCTCCAGCTCCTGCCCCTTCGGGGCCGGCGCGCCGAACAGCGTGCGGCCGGTCAGGATCAGGTCCTCGCGGCGCGCGTAATCGGTCTTGTTGATCAGGAAATACTCCTGCTCGGGGCCCACCATCGTAGTGACGCGGCGCGTCTCCTTGCCGAACAGCCGGAGGATCCGGACGGCCTGACGGCTGACCGCGTCCATCGAACGCAGCAGCGGCGTCTTCTTATCCAGGACCTCGCCGCGGAAAGAGCAGAACGCGGTCGGGATGCAGAGCGTATCGTCCTTGATGAACGCATACGACGTCGGGTCCCAGGCCGTGTAGCCGCGAGCCTCGAACGTGGCGCGCAGGCCGCCGGACGGGAAGCTGGACGCGTCGGATTCCCCCTTGACCAGCTCCTTGCCGGAGAACTCCATCAGGACCTTCCCGCCGGGCTGCGGCGTGATGAAGCTGTCGTGCTTCTCCGCGGTCATGCCGGTCATCGGATGGAACCAGTGGGTGTAGTGCGTGGCGCCCTTCTCCACGGCCCAGTCCTTCATCGCGTCGGCGATCACGTTCGCCATGCTCAGATCCAGCGGACGGCCCAGCTCGATCGTGCGGTGCAGCGCCTCGTACGTATCGCGCGGGAGCCGCTCTTCCATCTCGCGGTCATTGAAGACCATCTCTCCGAACAGGTTCGGAATGTTCTTGTCCATCGGTTCCTCCAGGAGTGCCGCCGACCGGATCTGTCAGGCCGGTTTAGATTATTAAGCAAAAAGCGGGTACCAAGGCAGTATAACACACTTTTCACTTAA
>CACXFD010000081.1 GCA_902766845.1 uncultured Lachnospiraceae bacterium
CAGCGTGACAAAGGATGGCGGAGATGACCCGGATGTGACAACGGGCCTTCCGATCTGCGTGCAGGTAAGGAAGTCCGGTGAACCGGGCATTGCCATCGATGGAGGCGAAGGCGTCGGCCGTGTCACACAGAAGGGACTGCAGTGCGCAGTCGGCGAGGCCGCGATCAATCCCGTTCCGAGAAGAATGATCCGGGAGAACGTCTCCCGCGTTGCAGAAGAGTGCGGGTACCGTGGCGGACTCAGCGTACTGGTTTCGGTTCCGGGAGGAGAAGAGACCGCGCGTAAGACCTTCAATCCGCGCCTCGGGATCGTCGGCGGGATCTCCATTCTCGGCACGACCGGCATCGTAGAGCCGATGAGTGAAAAGGCGCTGGTCGATACGATCAAGGTGGAGATCGATAAGCGCTATGCCGAGAATCCGGAGACCATCCTGATCATGCCGGGAAACTACGGGAGCAAGTTCTGCGAAGAAGAGCTGGGCCTCGATATCAGCCGCGGCGCGGAGATCTCCAACTACGTCGGTGAAGCGCTCGATTATATCCGGTATAAGGGGTTCTCAGAGATTTTGTTCGTCGGACACACCGGAAAGCTCATCAAGACCGCTGCCGGCGTCATGAACACGCACAGCTCCTACGCGGACTGCCGCATGGAGGTGATCGCCGTGCACGCGGCAGCATGCGGCGCGCCACCGGAAAAGGTGGAAGAGATCCTGCGCTGCATCACGACGGACGACGCGTTTTCCGTAATCGAGCAGGAACCGTATTTTCCGACCGTCAAACAGCGGATTCTCGAAAAGGCGCTGGATCACCTGCGGTTCCGTCTGAAAGACGAGGCAGCTATCGAGATCGTGATGTTCACGACAAATCGCGATAATATCATTATGAGTAAGGGCGCGGAAGCCCTGATCGAGAAGATCCGGAACTTCCGTATATGAAAGGAGAATGTAAATGGTATATTTCATTGGAGCAGGCCCGGGCGCAGCGGATCTGATCACTGTGCGCGGCGCAAATCTGCTGAAGGAAGCAGATGTGATCATCTATGCGGGTTCTCTCGTCAATCCGGCGCTGCTGGACTACGCCAAAGAAGGCTGTCAGATATATAACAGCGCTGCGATGACGCTGGAGGAAGTGATCGATGTCATGAAGAAAGAGCGCGACGGTATCGTCGTGCGCCTGCACACAGGCGATCCATGCATTTACGGCGCGATCCGTGAGCAGATGGATCTTCTGGATGACCTCGGGATCGAGTATGAATACGTGCCAGGCGTCAGTTCGTTCATCGGAGCGGCATCTGCCCTGAAAGCAGAATACACGCTGCCGAACGTAAGCCAGACTGTCATCCTGACGCGTATGGCAGGCAGAACTCCTGTGCCGGAAAAGGAAGAAATCAGCAAGCTCGCATCGCACGGCGCAACGATGATCGTCTTCCTGACCTCTACGATGCTCGGAGAGCTTTCCGAGCGCCTGATCGAGGGCGGCTATGCGCCGGATTCTCCGGCTGCGATCGTCTACAAGGCGACATGGCCCGATCAGAAGGTTATCCGTACGACGGTCGAGGGAATCCCGGCAGCAGCAGAAGAAAACGACATTCACAAGATGGCGCTGATCCTGGTTGGCGGATTCCTCGGAGACCGCTACGAGCGTTCTAAGCTCTACGATCCGGGATTCACCCATGAGTTCCGGGAGGCAACCAAATGATAGGGATCCTTGCGTTCTATGAAAAAGGAAGAGCGCTGGCGCGGGAGGTCGGCGGGAAGCTCGCCTCCGCAGAGCCTGTCGACTACTATGACCGTACGGCGGAGGCCGCGCGGGAGTACGTCGCAAAGCACTTTCAGGAGTACGACAAGTTTTTGTTCATCGGCGCAGCCGGCATCTGCGTCCGCATGATCGCGCCGCACATCACGCGGAAAGACGAGGACCCTGCCGTCGTCGTCATGGATGAACTGGGACGGTATGCGATCTCGCTTCTGTCTGGCCACATCGGCGGTGCCAACGCTTTCACGTACACCGTGGCTGCGGCGGCAGGCGCTGAGCCGGTCATCACGACTGCAACGGATATCAACGAGAAGTTCGCCGCGGATGTCTGGGCGACCGAAGCGGGATGCCGGATCGAAGACATTTCGAAGATCCGCTTTATCTCCGGGGCGCTGCTTGCCGGGGAGCCGGTC
>CACXFD010000082.1 GCA_902766845.1 uncultured Lachnospiraceae bacterium
CTGTTTGATATTCATCGCCATTGTGTTTCTCCTTCTGTCTTATGTTCTGGGAAGCTCGTCCCATTCGATCAGCTCCGGTTCGATCGCTTCAGCCTGCTCGCGGGCGCGCCGGAGATCCGGCAGCTCCAGCACGAGCCGGATCGCCCATGCCGGCATGTCGACCTTCATCGGCGGCTCTTCCAGGAGCACGAATGCCGTTTCGTACGACGGTCTCGCCTTCGGATAGATCCCCATGCCGTCGGTAAAGTAGATCAGTCCGCGCAGGTTGGAAAATGCTCCGGCCCTCTGCAGCTCCGCCACGTGTGCGAACACCGGCCGGAAATACGTACTGCTTCCGCCTGCCAGCGAAAAGCTCTCCATATACTCCCGCAGCTCCTCGCGGTCGTGGATCGTGTCATCGCTGCGGATCTTATTATCACATTGGATGATGTGAATGTTGATCCGGCGTGTAAAAGTCTCCGTGCTCCGAAGGATCGCGTACGTGCACGCCAGAAATTCCTTCACCAGCGTGCCGGACGTGGACATCGACGTATCCACCGCGATCACCAGGTCGTCGATCCGCTTCTCCTCCTTAGTCTCAGGAGGTTCCACGAGCGGCATGTTCCCGTACACGGAAAGACCGTACGTGTAGTAAATGTAGTCGAACGCGTCGCCATCCACCTGCATGATCTCCCGCGGCGCCGCAAACCTGCGCAGGAACGCCCGGTAGTCCACATCGTCCTTGACCGCGACGCGGATCTGCTCGGTGACCGTCTCTCCGCCGGTACCGGAATCGGAGAACATCGTGGAAAGCGCCGTCTGCGTCTGCTCCGCCCGTTCCTTCCACTCCTGATCCTGCTTCTGCCGCTGCTCCTGCTCGCGCGGGTTCTGCGCTGGCCAGAGCCGGTGATCGTCGACCCGGAAGATCTTCGACAGATGCGCGAGCTGCGTGTGGTCGGGCTGCAACCGAAGCAGCCGCGCGTACACGCCTTCGGCCGTGACTGCCTTCATTTCCGCGGCGCACTCCGAGATGAACTGGCGCTTGAGCGGCACCGGTCCCTCGGCAATGCAGTCGTAGTGAAGCTCTGCGAGGAGCGCTTCCACAGCCGTGTCACAGGCGAGATCCCAGAGGACAGGATCCTTTCCCTGCGCCTTTCCGATATGCCGCAACAGGCAGTGAAAGATCACGTGCAGATAGCCGCGGTTCATGGCAGGCTCCGATCTCAGGTAGCGGTTCGCGAGCCAGCGGCCGCTGTAAAAGAGGTTCTCCCCATCGGTGGCGATGCTGGTCGTGACGTCCGGCGCTGCCTTAGGGTTCAGCGCCCACAACAAAGTATCCATATACGGAAAACTCATATACAGACGATTCCGCACCACATCGAGAATCTCTCCGCCGATCTTTTCGTACCGGTCCTGCGCTGCAATCTCTTCTATTATCTCTTCGATCTCATAGCTCAAATCGTTTCCTCCGTCCGGCGGGGACCGCCCCCCGGAGTCTGTTCAGCAGGACTGCCAGAAGGTCGGTCCGCCCGGCTTCGCGGGCGGCATCCGCGGCGCTCCGCACCGCGTCCTCCGCCGGCTCCGCCACAGCAAGGATCGCCGTAAGGTCAGCCGCTGTGCCTTCTTCGAGGGCCCAGCGGATCATCACACCCGCGTGCTCTTTCAGATATGCGCGGTAGTTTTCCGCAAATCGTTCTTCCAGCTTATATGGATACTGCAGCCGGAACCAGGCGATCCGGCCACAGATTTCTTCTTCCGTGCCATGAGCCAGACAGCGGTCCCACAGCAGGTCGTAGCCCAGATAGTCCATGCGCTTGTTCCGGAAGACGTGGTGATACGGGTAGCCGATTCCTTCCATGCGGAAGTCAAACTGGCGTGCTTCCACGTTGGCACGCGAAATCTCAAAGTACTCCGGAAACAGCAGCCGCGCCCGTACGGCGCCGGCCGCGTCCGTGATCCGCGCGTCCAGCTCCCAGGTCAGCTCATAGCCGAAATAGGCGAGGACGCTGCCTTCATCTTCCGGCTGCCGGATCCAGAGATCCTGCAGCCGGCAGTTCATGAATACGCCGCTGCCCCAGTCCAGATTTCCGTCAGTCAGCTCGATCCGGGACAGATTCTCGCAGTTTAAGAACGCGTAATGGCTGATGCGCCGGATGCTTTCCGGAAGAAGGATCGACTGGATTCCGTGATTGCTCCACCGGAACGCCGAAGCAGATCCTGCGTCTCCGCGATGGAACAGCGCGCTTGCCACCGCCCCACTGTAGAGGACGAGGCACTGCTGTCCGGCTTCTGCTTCTTCCCCGTGCCATTCCTCCGCGTTCATGCCGGCAGGCATCTCGTAGGTCCAGACGCGCGGGTCCCGCGGCTTCAGAGCGCCTTCTCCGAGTTCCGTGACCGGAACGCCCTCGATCGCATGCGGAAGGACCGCCTCCCGGTCGCAGGTCACTGCGCGGAGGATCCGGATACCGCTTCGGCACGGTTCATATATAATTCTCCAGTTGCCGCTCCCGGGAGCGGTCTTGATCTCCGGATCAGGCATAGCGTCTCGCGTTCCTTTCCTTTCAATCGTTCTTTTACTTTATCTTCACTTTTGCTGCTTTCGAAAAGCCGCTGAGCAGCGTTTTGCTGCCGTCTTTGCGGTAGGCTTTTACTTTATAGTAATAGGTCTTTTTCTTCTTGAGGCCTTTGTTCACGAAGCTGCACTTCTCGGAGCCCTTGATGGTCTTGACGAGCTTATAGCCTTTCGTCTTTTTGAGGGAGCGGTAGACTTTGTACCCCTCCGCCCCGCTGACGTTATACCAGCTCAGCGTCGCGCGCTTGGACCCGGCCTTCGCCTTAAAGCCCTTCGGCGCGGCGGGCGCCTTCAGCGTGACCGTCAGCGTGCGCTCTGCCGTGCGGAACGCCTTGCCGCTGTGATACATCGTGAAGCGCACGGTAAATGTGCCGGAGCGGTTCATCCAGATCATGCGCCACGGTACGCCGGCGCCGTCGATCTCGCCATAGTCGGAAAGGATCGGATCGTCGACAAGCGCTGCCGGAGAGCCGCTGTCTCCCTGCTTGGCAGGCTCCAGGATCAGCTCACCGTTTTCGTCCAGGAACTCCCACTGGTAGAACGGCGTTTCGTAGCCGCCGTTGTCCCAGCTCCAGTCCGCGCCTTTCGCAGAGAGGAAGAGGAATCCGGGGGACAGATTGAAGGCGTCTCCCTGCGGTTTGCCCAGGATAGAGGGCTCGATCGAAACCTCACACGGTCCCACATGAATCCTGACCGGCTTATCCATCAGGCGGCTGCCGGCCTGCGTCAGGTGCGCGGTGAAGGTGTAATCGCCTTCTGCCAGATTCTGCGGCGGAACTTTGATCGCCCCGTCTTCTGTGACCTCACAGTCTTTGACGGCTGCATCCTCTGTCCAGGTCACATCGACGGCCTCTCCGCTGTCGCTCCAGACGGCATCGGGATCCTCGACAGCTACATCGCTGACGTCGAAGACGGCAGTTCCCGCAAGGGTCAGGCCGTTCTCAGCGATCTCCTCCGGCGTGTAGGACAGCTTGTCCTCATAGCCGATGATCTCAGGCGTCGTCTTCAGTTTGTAGAAGGAGTCCGTGCAGATGAACGGCGCGGTAAGCTCCGTATTTCCGTCCGGCAGTTCGCAGATGACCGTTCCGGTGCAGGGCCATGAAGGCCTGAACAGTCCGTTTCCATCTTCGCTGTAAGACACGTCCGTATCGAGGTCGTAGTCCCACCAGCAGTCCGAGTCGTCAAACGGAACCTCTCTTCCCTCTGCGTCCTTCGCGATCACGCCAAACTGGATCACGCAGGAATCGAGTGCTTCAAAATCCTCATCGTACTGGATCAGCAGCGGGGCTGCCGGCGTGCCGTTCCGGAACACCTGCATCTGGCCGGACACATTGCTGCTCCAGGTGAGCTCATAGGTCAGCCCATCGTCTTCATCTGCGAAAACGGCCATCGGCACCAGACAGAATACCAGCAGCACCAGCAGCACGATTCCGCACTTTATTCTCTTCTTCATCATAATGCTCCTTCATAACGCTCCATTGTTTTCCGATCGTTTCATTCAGTATATCACATGGGCGTGGGAAAAGCACCCTTCTATCTTGCGGGCAGGGACGGCGGCGCGGTGCATATTTATGAAACAAAAATCATACAAAA
>CACXFD010000083.1 GCA_902766845.1 uncultured Lachnospiraceae bacterium
CGAGCGTATCCACATCCTGCTTGACCGCGTACAGGCCGGCCAGGCTGTGGAGCTCGGCCATCAGAGCGTCCAGGTCCTTCTTCTCTTCCTTCGCGGCCGGCGCCGGCGCGGCCTTGACGGTGCCCTGCGGGACACGGCCATCTGTCCGGCTCTCGTCCTTGCCGTCGGCCGTCCGGCCGGGCGTGACGCGGATGTAGGAGCTGTTCACCTTGGGCATGGCCTTGCTGTCCAGGAAGCGGTCCATCGTGCGTCCGTAGTTCGTCAGCGCCTCGAGCTTGCCGTTGGACGTCTTGACGTCCAGCGCGATCAGCCCCTGCCCCACGGTCTCGAAGACCTCCTTGAGCCGGCGCGAGACCGGGACGCGTTCCGACAGCACGGGCGGGCTCTTGCGCACATCGCCGACCGCGAAGTAGGTGAGCGCGACCGGCACCTTGGTCAGGAACGTCATCGTATTCAGCCGGCGCGTGTAATAGAACGCCATGGCCTGGTCCTGCGTCAGCGTGACCTCGGTGACCTCCGCGATGTACTTGAGCGCGCGGACGCCGGGGCGCCCGTCCGCAAAGGACAGATAGATCAGGAACTGCAGCATGTCCGCCTTCAGGGCCTTCGGAAGCGTCAGCCGGGGATTGTCCGTCCCGCAGCCGGCCTTCTCCAGCGCCTGGGCCATGTCACGGGCCCACTGCCAGTCCTTTTTCACGTTATCGTTCATTCTTTGATCCCTTCCGGCATCGGGAGATTGGTGATCAGCAGGTGCTCGGTGTTGCGGTCGTTGCGGCTGCGTACGTTATACATGTAGCGGTTGTCGAAGCTGCAGACCGTGAGGCCCCGGTCCAGGTACAGCGACCGGATCAGCTCCGTATTCTTGATGACCAGCAGGAAATCCGCTTCCGTCTTCAGAAGACGCGCGGCCAGCCTCTCCTGGTCTGATCCGTCGAACGCGTGGCCTTCGTAGGCGTTGAACGTGGTATCATACGGCGGGTCCAGGAAGATGAAATCCCCGCGGCGCGGATTCGTGCGGTCCCAGAACGCCTCGAAATCCTCGGCGCAGATGACCGCGCGCCGCAGCAGGTGCCGTGTCTTCTCCGAGAAGATCTCGTCGCACTTGCGCAGCATGGATTTTTTATTATACGACAGGCCGCCGTACGGGATGTTGAATTCTCCCTGGCGGTTATACCGGAACATGCTTCCGTAGCAGTACTCGCGGATAAAAAAGAAATTCGCGGTCGCGGTCTCGGGGCGCAGATACCGGATGCGTCCGAGCGCGATGTCGTTCTCGAGCGCGCGCAGGTACAGGTACAGCCCGCCGGTAAAGCCGGTCAGCAGGTTGTCCCGCAGGTCCTCCCGTGACAGCCGGAAGCCCTGACGGGCTTCGTTGGCCGCGGTGCGGATCAGCTTGTCCGCCGCCGCGCCGGCCATCTCCCGCAGCAGGCGCCCCTCGTCCAGCGGGACCAGGCTCCCGAACAGCGGACGAAGGTCTGCCATCAGCTCCTGCACGTAGGCCGCAAAGCGGTCCCGCACGGCACTGCCGGACAGCCGTTCCGCCATATAGTCCGCGTACCAGACGCAGAACGTCTCCGTATCCGCGCCCACGCGCGCCTGCAGGCCGTCCCAGAGGCCGCCGTAGGCGTACATGGTCTCGCGAAACAGCGCGTTGTCCTCGCCGATCATGCGGTAGAACGTCATCAGGCCCTGCGACGTGTCATTGATCCAGGCACGCTCCGGCTCCAGATGGAAATAGACGGCCCCGCCGCCGAAGAACGGTTCGATATAACGCTCGGGATCCTTCGGAAGGAACGGTTCGAGCTTCGGGATCTCGGAGGATTTTCCTCCGGGCCATTTGATGATCGGTCTCATGTCTGCGCCTCCTGCTGCCAAGCGGTCAACCTTATGTATTATACCCGAACCGGCGCATGCATGACAAGTCTTTTCCAAAGAAACACCGCCACGGCGCCGGCGCGGCGGGACGCCGCGTGCGGGCGGCACGGAGCCGGCGCACCGAAGCGGCGATGTCCGGCCCGCGCGGCATAAAAAGAGCCCGGCCGCAGGGCCGGGCTCCGTGTCTTCCTTCCTGTTTTATGTCGATTCGGTCATGCGGCCGGTGCGGCCGCTTCATCGCCTGCACGGTCTCTTACAGCTCCGCCCTGGTCGCGCTCCGCGCCGCCACCGCCTTGTGCGGGATCGGCTTCCATGTCACCCGGCCAAACGTGGCCGCGACCGTGATCGGGATGTAGGTGGCCGTATAGATCGGGAACAGCAGCAGATAGCCGATCTTCCGGCCGGCCGTCGTATGGATCTGCTTCCATTCCGTGATCAGCGTGACCCCGCCGATCACGAGCAGGCCCAGATAGCCGCTCAGCACGGAACGGCCCGCCATCTCCAGGACCTCCCGGCAGAACAGCATGCCCCAGCCCATCGTCAGGAACAGCCGGACCGCGGACAGGATCCCGAGCAGGCATCCGACGTACATGCCGACGGTCTGCATCAGGAAGATCAGGATATCATAGGAGGCAAAGTCGCGCATCGTGATCACGCGCCGCAGCAGTTCCCCGCCGTGCACGCGCAGCACCTGCAGCATGCCCTTGGACCAGCGCATGCGCTGGTGGAACGACACCTTGAAATCCGTCGGCTGTTCATCATAGAAAACGGCCTTCGGGCAATAGCCGATCCGCTCGCCCTTCAGGATCTGTTCGACCGTGAACTGGATGTCCTCGGTCAGCAGATGCTGCGGCCAGCCGCCCTGGGCGATCAGGATCTCCTTCGCGATCAGATACCCGGTCCCGGACACCGCGCAGCTGGTGCCCAGCTCCATGCGCGCCTGGTTCATGTAGCGGGCCTCGCGCAGGAACATCAGGCCGTAGCCGGCCGAGATCCAGTTGTCGCCGTAATTCTTGGAATTGCGGTAGCTCGTGACCACCCGGAAGCCCGCGGAGAACGCCTTGTCCATCTCCCGCACATACTGCGGATCCAGCAGGTTGTCCGCGTCAAAGATGAAGAAACCGTCGCACGCGGCCGCGGCCCGCGCGGCCTTTTCCGCCGCGTCCTCTCCGCCGAAGCCCTCCGTGCGCAGGTCCTCCCGCTTTCCGGACGTGCCGAGCATGGCGCCGAGCAGCTCGTCCAGCGCGTAGCCCTTGCCCACGCGGATGCGGTCGAACCGTTCATAGACGATGGCTCCCGCGCGGCGGGCCGCGTCGGCCGTGCCGTCCGTACAGTTGTCCGCGACCACGAAGACACGGATCTTGTCCGACGGATAGTCCTGCGCGCGCAGGCTCCCGATCAGCTGGCCGATCACGTTCTCCTCGTTGCGCGCGGCGATCAGCACGCCGTACGTGTGCTCCTTGCCCGGCCCGAAGACCGGCTGCTTTTTCAAAAGGGAAACGATGATATAATATCCCTGATAGGCGAACGCGGCCGCGAAAACGAACGATACGGCCAGCAGTGCCCATCGCATCAATGCTTCTTCCATAGATCCTCCGAACCTCCTCCCGAAAAACAGCATACACGGGAGTTACTAAGAATTATACAACCTATTTCTGAAAAAATCACGTTTCTGTTCTTACGATTTTCTGAAGCATGAAACCGTTTCCTTTTTGGCCGGACTGTGGTATACTTCTTGTAAGGCCGTCCGCCGGACGGCCGATGACCGTTTATCCTCATTACAGCCGGAGGTATTGTCCGCAATGAAGATCCAGAAATCCGCGGAAGACTATCTGGAGACCATTCTGATTCTGAGCCGGCGCAAAACGCAGGTCCGCTCGATCGATATCGTGAATGAGCTCTCTTTCTCGAAGCCCAGCGTCAGTGTCGCCATGAAGAATCTCCGTGAGAACGGATACGTCAACATGGATAACGACGGCTTCATCACGCTGACGGACGCGGGACGCCGGATCGCCGAAATGATCTATGACCGCCACACGGTCCTCACCCGCTGGCTCGTCTGGCTCGGCGTGGATGAAAAGACCGCGGCGGAAGACGCCTGCCTGATGGAGCATACGATGAGCCAGGAGACGTTCCATCTGATGAAGGACCATATCCTGAAGGAGATCGGGGAGGAAGCCTGACCGGCCCCGCGTCCTTTTGAAACTCATTGACAGACCCGCGGAGACGTGCTATCCTATCTCCGTTCCCCGGTGCGCGGAAAGGATCTTTTCCTGACGGCAAACCTGGTTCCTTTTTCTCTGTCCTGCCGGAAAAGCCGCGGCTGCTCCGGGAGACCGCAGATCATAAAAGAACTCAGGAAGGCTGCGCATCGCGCAGCCTTTTTTGTGTCCCCCCAGCCCGTTCCCGGGTCGGTGCCGGACGCAGAAAGCCACCCGCCGGACGGCTGTCCGGCCTGAAACAGAAAGGAGACCAACATGGAAAACCGTGTCGCACTGATCGGCGTGATCGTGGAGAATTCCGAGAGCGTGGAGAAAATGAACGCGATCCTGCATGAGTACAGCCGCTTCGTGATCGGCCGCATGGGACTGCCTCACCGTGAACGCGGGCTGTTCATCATCAGCCTCGTGCTCGACGCGCCGCAGGACACCATCAGCGCCCTCTCCGGCAAGCTCGGCAATCTGCCCGGAATCACCACGAAGACCATCCTGTCCCGCCTGACAGAGGCCTAACAGAGACCCATCCGGACTGCCCGCCTGCCGCGTCCGGCCGCGATATCGTGCCAGCCCGCATCAGCGTGCCGGCCGTATGCGCGTCCGACCGCGCAGCCGGCCCGTCCGGTCCACATCCAGAAAGAAGGTAAACGTATGAAACTCCTGAAGAAATGGCTGCCCCTGGCCCTGTGCCTGGCCATGATCCTGAGCCTCGCCGCCTGCGGCAAGGCCCCGACCCCGTCCACCGCGGCTCCGACCGAAGCGCCCACCAAGGAAGAGACGCAGGCTCCGGAGACCACGAAGGCTCCCGAGACCGAAGCCCCGACCGAAGCCGCGCCGGATCCGGTCGTGACGCGCGTCGGCGCCCTGAAGGGACCCACCACGATGGGTCTCGTCAAGCTGATCAAGGATCAGCAGGCCCTCGGCGACAAGGCCGCCATGCAGTTCACGATGGTCACGGCTGCGGATGAGCTGCTGGCTTCCATGGCGAAAAAGGAACTGGACATCATCCTGATCCCGGCCAACGTCGCAAGCATCTTCAACACCAAGGGCGTGGGCATCTCCGTCATCGACATCAACACGCTCGGCGTGCTTTACCTCGTCAGCAGCGACACCTCGATCGCCTCGGTCGAAGACCTGAAGGGCAAGACGATCGCGCTGACCGGCAAGGGCAATACCCCGGACTACGTGCTCCAGTACCTGCTGAGCGAGCACGGCCTGTCCACCGACGACGTGACGCTCGAATACAAGTCCGAGGCCACCGAAGTCGCGGCCTATCTTGCCGAAACGGAAGGCGCCATCGGCCTGCTGCCGCAGCCGTTCGTGACCTCCGCACTGATGCAGAACGACAAGCTGTCCGTGGTCATGGACATGACCGAGCAGTGGGATCTGGCCCAGAAGGATGAGGAGACCCCGTCCCGCCTGGTCACCGGCGTGACCGTGGTCCGCAATGAATTCCTGGACGAGCACCCGGCCGCGGTCGAGAACTTCCTGCTCGCGCACGCTGCCTCCACGGACTTCACGAACACGAACGTGGACGAGGCCGCCGCGATCATCGAAGAGCTCGGCATCGTCGGCAAGGCGGCCATCGCGAAGAAGGCTATCCCGAACTGCAACATCGTCTGCCTGACCGGCGACGAGATGAAGGCGGCCCTCTCCGGCTACCTGAAGGTCCTCTATGACCTGAACCCGGCCAGCGTCGGCGGCGAGAACAATCTGCCGGACGACAAGTTCTACTACGGCACCGGTATCTCCAAGTGATCTGACCCGCATGACCGCGGCCCGTCCGGCGGGCCGCGGCCGGCCGTATCTTCTGCCGCAGCATGCGGCTCTCCGGAGGATCATGAAACACACCGGACGCACTTCCGCCCGCGGGGCGTCACAGAAAAGCAGGATCCCGGGCCTTGTCAAAGGCCTGGGCATTTTGGCGTTCTGGATCCTCGTCTGGCAGGCCGCGTCGGTCCTGATCTCGAACGTGATCCTGATGGCCGGCCCCGTGCAGACGCTGCGCTCGCTGGGCCGGATCAGCGCGGAAGCGGATTTCTGGCGCAGCATCGGCCGGACCGTCCTTCGGCTGGTCACGGGCTTTCTGCTGGCCTTTGCGGCCGGCACCGTGCTGGCCGCTCTGTCGGAACGCTTTTCGCTGATCTCCGACCTGCTGCAGCTTCCGGTCCTGCTGTGCAAGACCACGCCGGTCGCGGCCTTCGTGATCCTGATGCTGCTCTGGGTCGGCTCGGACCGGCTGTCGGTCGTGATCTCGTTCCTGATCGTCTTTCCGATCCTCTATGCCTCGGTGCGGGAGGGCATCCGCAGCGCGGACGCGCAACTCCTCGAGATGGCGCGGGTCCACCGCGTCCCGCTCACGCGCCGCATCCTGCGCATCTATCTGCCGGCCCTGCGGCCGGCCCTGTTCGCGGGTCTTCGCGCGGGCTTCGGCCTCGCGTTCAAATCCGGGATCGCGGCGGAGGTCATCGGCCTGCCGTCGCATTCGATCGGCGAAAAGCTCTATCTGGCCAAGATCTATCTGGCCACCGGCGACCTGTTCGCCTGGGTCCTGGTGATCCTGCTGCTGAGCTTCGTGCTCGAAAAGGTCCTGCTGTGGATCCTGCGGGCCCTGCTGCAGCCCCGGCCGGCGGCGGCCGCATCGTCCGAGGCGCAACCCGACGGAGCCGCAGCCGATACGGTGGCTGAGGCGGCAGACGCCGAGGTGGTGGCTGATACGGCGGACGCTGAGGCGGATGCTGCGTCCTTCCCGCCGGTCCCGGCCCTGCTGCAGGCGCTTCCGGCGCCGCAGGATCTGGTCTGCGCCGGCGTTACGCGCCGGTTCGACGGCCACACGGTCCTGTCGGATCTGACCCTGACGTTCCCGGCCGGCTCCGTGACCTGCCTGCGCGCCCCGTCGGGCGCCGGCAAGACCACGCTGCTGCGCCTGCTCTGCGGACTCGACCGGCCCGACGAAGGCCGGGTCGACGGTACGCAGCAGCTGTTTTCGGTGACGTTCCAGGAGGACCGCCTGCTGACGGAGCGCTCTGCACCGGACAATATCCGCTTCACGGCTCCGCTCTGCGACCGCCCCTGCGCGGAAGGCTTCCTGCGCGCCCTGATCCCGGGGACGGACCCCTCCCTGCCGGTCAGCACGTTCAGCGGCGGCATGCGCCGGCGCACGGCGCTGCTGCGGGCCCTGCTGACGCCGTCGCAGGTCCTGCTGCTCGACGAGCCGTTCACCGGCCTTGACGCATCGTCCAAAGCCGCCGCGGCCGCGGCAGTCCGCTATCTGCGCGCGGGCCGGACCGTGATCCTGGTCAGCCACGACCCGGAAGACGCGGCCCTGATCGGCGCCGAAGAGATCCGGCTGTGACCGTTTCGGCCGGCGTCCGGCATTCAATCGCCGATCCGGCTGTGACCGATCTGCTGTGACCGGCATCGTCATACGCAAAACGCGGGGAGAGTCCCCGCGTTTTTCTTTCGATTTCTCTTGTGATTCGGGCCGATCTGTGGCAAAATGGCTTGTGGTCCCGCCAAGCCCGCTGCAGGCTCCGGCCGGACCGGAAAGGCATCTCCATGATCCAGGACATGACCGAGGGAAAACCGTTCCCGGTGCTGCTGCGCTTCGCGCTGCCGATGATGGTCAGCGTGATGTTCCAGCAGCTTTATAACGCGGTGGACAGCATCGTGGCCGGCCAGTTCGCCGGCACCGACGCGCTGGCCGCCGTGGGTGCGTCGTACCCGGTCACCACCCTGCTGCTGTCGGTCGCGGCCGGCCTGAACGTGGGCGCGGGCGTCATCGTCTCCCAGCTGTTCGGGCGCAAGCGCATGGACCGCATGAAGAGCGCGGTCTACACCTCGCTGTGGCTGGCGCTCTGGTTCAGCCTTGCGGTGACCGCGGCGGGCCTTATGCTGCGCCACCCGCTCATGCGGCTGCTGCGCACGCCGGAAAGCGTCTACGCGCTCTCGGACGTCTATCTGCGCATCTATGTCTACGGCCTTCTGTTCCTGTTCGCATACAATATCTGCAACGGCGTCTTTACCGCCCTCGGCGATTCGCGCACGCCGCTGCTCTTCCTGATCTTCTCCTCGCTCCTGAACGTGGCGCTGGACCTGCTGCTCACGGCCGTGCTGCGCTGGGGCGTGGCCGGCGTCGCGTGGGCCACGTTCATCGCCCAGGGAACGGCCGCGGTGCTGTCCTTCCTGACGCTCCTGCGCCGCATGCGCGCCATCCGGGCCGAAGCGTTCAAGACCTACGACGGAGCCATCGCGCGGCAGATCCTGCGGATCTCGATCCCGAGCATGTTCCAGCAGGCGTCCATCTCGATCGGCAACATGGTCATCCAGGGCCTCGTCAACGGCTACGGCAGCGCGGTCATCGCGGGCTACGCGGCCGGCGCCAAGATCATCACCTTCGGTTCCATCACGATCACGACGCTCGGGAACGCTTACGGGAGCTTCGTGGCGCAGAACGTGGGCGCGCGCCGGCCCGACCGGATCAAAGAGGGCTACCGCGACAGCCTGATCCTGCTGTACCTGGGCGGCCTTTTCTTCTTTGCGGCCGGGCAGCTCTTCCCGCAGGCCCTCGTGCATCTGTTCATCAAAAAAGACCAGATCGATGCGGTCGCCGCGGGCGTCCTGCATGTGCGTCTGGTCTCGATCGGTTATCTGGTACTGCCCGTCAAGCTGGCGGCGGACGGCATCCTGAAGGGGGCCGGCGACGTCACGGAGTTCATGATCGCGACGTTTTCCGACCTGATCTTCCGCTGCACCACGGCGGCCATCCTCTCCTCGATCTTCCATGATCCGGCCGTGATCTGGCTGTCCTGGTCCGTCGGCTGGGCCATGGGCAGCGTGCTGGCTACGGTCTTCGTCAAGCGCGGCCGGTGGAAGCGGTCGCTCGAGCCGGCGTGATGACGGCCTGCGCGGACCGGATCAGCTCCCGCTTTTCTTCGTGCGTGAGCGTATGCTTGATCTGATACTCGCGCCGCAGCGCGTCGGACTTCTCTTCGAATGCCTCCACATACCGGAGCGTCACCGGGCCGCGGCTGCGGGTATACTTCGCGCCGCGGCCCGCGTTATGCGCGCGGACCCGTTTTTCGGGATCCGTGGTCCAGCCCGTATACAGGCTCCCGTCCCGGCACTCCACGATATATACGTAATGCATGGATCCGCACCGTCCTTTCGGTAGAAAAAGGGGCCGCGGCGCTTTGGCGCCGCGGCCCCTGCCGTTGTCTCTGTCCTGCAGCCTTACAGCATCGCCTCGATCTTTGCGAGGATCTGCGCGCCGAGGGCCTCGGACTTCTTCTGCGCGTCCGCCAGATCCGTTCCCTTCACGCCGTAATAGAACTTGATCTTGGGTTCGGTGCCGGACGGGCGCACGCACAGCCAGGCGCCGTCTTCCAGATCATAATACAGGACGTTGGAGTTCGGCAGGCCGGTGGGCTTCACGGCGCCGGTCGCCATGTCCACGATCTGATCCTTCTTGTAATCGCGCGCGGACAGGACCTTGTAGCCGCCGTACTCCGCGGGCGTCTCGGCGCGCAGCGTCTCCATGATCTCGGAGATCTTCTGCAGGCCTTCCATGCCCTTGAGCGTGATAGACTTGACCTCGTCGGCGTAGAAGCCGTACTTCCGGTACAGATCCATCATCGCGTCCCACAGCGTCTTGCCCTGGGTCTTATAGAATGCCGCGGCCTCGCACAGCGCCATGGTGGCCACGATCGCGTCCTTGTCCCGCGCGTGCGTGCCGATCAGACAGCCATAGCTCTCTTCGAAGCCGAACAGGTACGTGCCCTTTCCGGTGGTCTCGAAATTCAGGATCTGCTGGCCGATGTACTTGAACCCGGTCAGGACCTCGATCAGCTCCAGCCCGTACGCGTCCGCGATGCCGTTGCACAGGTTGGTGGTCACGATGGTCTTGATCAGCTTGCCGTCCGCGGGGATGCCCGTGGTGGCCGCCACGCGGCTGATCTCATATTCCGCGAGCAGCGAGCCGGACATGTTGCCGGTCAGCGGGTTGTATTCGCCGGACGCGGTGTCCTTGACGTACACGCCGAGACGGTCCGCGTCGGGGTCCGTGGCCAGCACGAGGTCCGCGTTCTTCTCTTTTCCGAGCTTGAGCGCCAGCGCGAAGGCTTCCTTGGCTTCCGGGTTCGGATAGGAGACGGTCGGGAAGCTTCCGTCCGGCTTCTCCTGCTCCGGCACCACGTACACGTTCTCGAAGCCGATCTCCTTCAGGATGCGGCGCGCCGGGATGTTGCCGGTGCCGTGCAGCGGCGTGTAGACGATCGTCAGGTTCTTTCCTTCCGCCTTGATGGCGTCCCAGCTCTTGACCTGCTTTTTCAGCTCCGCGATGTACGGATCGTCCACGTTGGCGCCGATCACGTGGTACAGGCCGGCCGCCACGGCGTCCTCTTTCTTCATGGTCTTCACGGTGTTCCAGTCCGTGATCGCACGGACCTTCGCCATGATCCCGGTGTCGTGAGGCGGCGTGATCTGCGCGCCGTCCTCCCAGTAGACCTTGTAGCCGTTATATTCCGCAGGGTTGTGGCTGGCCGTCACGTTGATGCCGGCCGTGCAGCCGAGATAGCGGACCGCGAAGGACAATTCCGGCGTGGGGCGAAGGCTCTCGAACACATAGGCCGGGATGCCGTTCGCGTTCAGGCACAGCGCCGCCTCGTCCGCGAATTCCTTCGCCATGTGACGGCAGTCATACGCGATGGCCACGCCCTTGGCCTGTGCGCCGACCTCGTTGATATAATTCGCGAGGCCCTGCGTGGCCTTGCGCACCGTATAGATGTTCATGCGGTTCAGGCCCGCGCCGATGATGCCGCGCAGACCGGCCGTGCCGAATTCCAGTTCGGTGTAGAAACGCTCGCGGATCTCTTTTTCATCCGCGGCGATGCCGCGCAGCTCTTCCTTGGTGGCCTCGTCGAAATACGGGCTGTCCAGCCACTCCTGATACACGTCCCGATAGTCCATGTCTTTTTTCCCCCTGCTTGATGCTTTGATTGCCGGCCGCCGAAGCGGCCCGACGTTTATTATAGCACAGAACCGTTGTCCTGCAACGTCCATTCCCGGAATTTTCCGAGCAGGATCTCCTTCTGATTGAGCGCCGGATCCTCGATCACGAGGTCCAGCAGGTACCGCAGCGCCTCGCCGAGCGCGGGGCCGGGCCGGGCGCCCGCGGCCATCAGGTCCTGTCCGTTCACGGCCAGGTCCTTCAGGCTGAAGCATTCGCCCTCCTCGCGGATCTCCTCATACATCTCCCGCACGGTCTCGATGGCCTCCAGATAGAAGGCGTGGCAGCTCTCCGCCTTGCCGAGCGTGTCCGCCTTCATGACCTCCAGGAGGGCCGGGAACAGTTCTTCCCCGACCTTCGAGAGCCCGCGCCGGACCGAGGTCTTATTCATCTGAAAGCGGTAATCGTGCCAGGTGATCAGGGTCCGCGCTTTGTCGATCGTATCGTTGTCAAAGCGCAGGCGCCGCAGGATCTCCTCAGCCATCTGCGCGCTGACCGCCGCGTGGCCTTTGAAGTGGTCCACGCCGCTTGCATCGACCGTATGCATGCGGCCTTTGCCGATGTCGTGCAGCAGCATGGTCCAGCGCATCAGAGGCGTGTCCGGCGCGTGCGCGACCGTGGCCAGGATGTGCCGGTCCACGGGATAGCAGTGGAAGGCGTTTCGCTGCGGCACGCCGACGTTCTCCTCCCACTCCGGCAGGACGATCTTCGTAATGCCGAGCTCCTGCGCTTTCGCAAAGAGCTCGGGGTGGGGCGACGTCAGCAGCCCGGTCAGCTCCTCGCGGACCCGCTCCGCGCTGATCAGGGACAGGCGCGGCGCCAGCTCGCGCATCGCGGCCTCGGTCTCCGGCTCGATCGCGAACGCGAACCGGGCCGCGAACCGCAGGCCCCGCAGGATCCGCAGCGCGTCCTCGGTAAAGCGCTCGCGCGGGTCGCCGACCGCGCGGATCACGCCGTCCGCCAGGTCCCGGCGCCCGCCGAAGACGTCCACCAGGCCGCCCTCCTCGTCATAGGCCATCGCGTTCACCGTGAAGTCCCGGCGCGCGAGGTCCTCGCGCAGCGACGGGGTGAACGTGACCTGTGTCGGGTGCCGGCCGTCCTCGTACGTTCCGTCCACCCGGTAGGTGGTGACCTCATAGCCGCGGCCGCGCATCAGGACCGTGACCGTGCCGTGCTTGATCCCGGTGTCGATGGTCCGGTAAAAGCAGGCCTTGACCTCTTCCGGGCGGGCCGACGTCGTGATGTCCCAGTCCTTGGGCTCCCGGCCCATCAGCGCGTCGCGCACGCAGCCCCCGACGATGCAGGCCTCATAGCCGGCCCCGTGCAGGATCTGCAGGATCTTCCGGACCTCGAACGGCATCCGGATGCGCAGCGTTCCGTGTTCTTCCGGCCCGGCGCCGCAGCTGCGGTCCGGCCCGGCGCTCCGGCCGTTATTTTTTCTTTCGCACGCTGTATCCGTAGGTGCCAAGCTTCTTTCCCAATCCATAGTACTCTCCGTGACAATAGGCGATCGGCCGCGTCTTTTCCAGCATGAAGCGGCCGTTTTCATCGAACCATTCCTTCCCGGCCTGCACCGCGACGACCTCGCCGAGGAACATCACGTGCGTGCCGAGCTCGAGCGCCTGCGTGACGCGGCACTCGATGTTGACCGGGCACTCCGCGACGACCGGCGCGCCGACTTTGACGGCTTTGCCGCGCGTGAGCCCCGCGGCCTTCCATTTATCCATATCCCGTCCGCTCTTCACCCCGCACAGGTCGGTCGCGAACGCGGTCTCCTCGGTGGTCACGTTGACCACGAATTCCTTCGTCTTTTCGATCATATCGTAGGAATACCGCTCTTTGCGCACCGAGATCGACACCATCGGCGGGTCCGAGCAGACCGTGCCGGCCCAGCCGATCGTCAGCAGGTTGTCATGTCCCTGTCCGTCGTGGACCGAGACCAGGACGACCGGAAGCGGATAGAGCATATTGCCGGGCTTCATTTCTGTTTTCATATCGGGCCTCTTTTCTTTTTGCTTCTTGACAACCCCACAGGCATAGGGTATAATTCACTGTGCGCCTGAAAGGGCGCCGCTGCTTTTGGCAGTTTGCGGGTGTAGTACAACGGCTAGTACGCCAGCCTTCCAAGCTGGATACGTGGGTTCGATTCCCATCACCCGCTCGTCTCTCTCCGGAGAGGTATAATATGGTGGGTATAGCACAGTTGGTCAGCGCGTCAGATTGTGGCTCTGAAGGTCGTGGGTTCGAGTCCCACTACCCACCCTCGGTCCTTACGGACCATCAGCAGTTCAGCCTTGGGCCATCGCCAAGCGGTTAAGGCACAGGACTTTGACTCCTGCATCGCTGGTTCAAATCCAGCTGGCCCAGTGAGTCGGGACCTGGACGGAAGGCCCTCGGCTTTTTTCATACGGGCCATTAGCTCAGTCGGTAGAGCACTTGACTTTTAATCAAGTCGTCGGGGGTTCGAATCCCCCATGGCTCACGCCCGTACGGGACAGTCTCAGCAGACGCAGGCGCGTCGTTTGAGGCTGTTTTTTTCTTGCCGGAGCCGCGGCTGGGACCTGCCGCGCCGGACAGCCTTCTCCGAACCCCGGGGCCGCGGCCGGACCACTTCCCTTCCGCGCCGGACAGCCGCGTCCGCGGCCGCTTTACCATCCGAGCCAGAACGGCTCGGCTTCCTTCGTGTCCAGATAATTGATGTTGAAGTGGGCCTCGCCCTTGTCGTCGATCTCCATCAAGATCCAGCTCGGACGCCGGTCCTCCTGCCGCGGGAACGACAGGCTCCCGGGGTTCAGGACCGTGATCCCGCCGCGCCGCTCGATGACCGGATAGTGCACGTGGCCGTACATCACGATATCGAAGCCGCGCTTCTTCGCCTCGTCGAACAGCGTGTCCCGGCCGCGCCACAGCCCGTAATAGTGGCCGTGGGTCAGCAGGCATCTGTATTTCCCGAACTGCGCCTCGATCTCGCGCGGCAGGTGTTCGCTCGAATCGTTATTGCCGCGCACGATATAGGACGGGCACGGGAGCAGGTCCTTGAATTCATAATAGCCGCAGCACAGGTCTCCGAGGTGGATCAGGTAATCGATCCCGCCGCAGGTCTCCAGCACTTTTTTGACGTTCTGGTTGCGGCCGTGCGTATCGCTGATGATCACGATCCTCATCATGCTTCGCTCCGCTGCGCGTACGCGCGCACCACGGCCTCCATGGCCCGCAGGGCGCGGCCGCGGTGGCTGATCTTATTCTTCTCTTCCATCGGGATCTCGGCCGACGTGCAGCCGAGCTCCGGCACATAAAAGATCGGGTCGTAGCCGAAGCCGTTCTCACCGGCCGGCTGATGGGCGACGAGCCCTTCCACCGTGCCGCGGGTCACCGCTTCCGACCCGTCCGGGAACACGGCCGCGATCGCGCTGACGAAGCGCGCGGTCCGCTCCTCTTCGGGCAGACCTTCCACGCGCCGGATGATCTCCGCGTTCTTGATCTCATACGAGGTGTCCTCGCCCATCCAGCGCGCCGAGTAGATTCCCGGCTCCCGGTTCAGCGCGTCCACCTCGAGGCCGGAATCGTCCGCGAGGACCAGGGCGCCCGCAAGCCCGGCGCGGCGCGCCGCGCCGGCGATGTCGCGCGCTTTGATCTGCGCGTTCTCCTCAAACGTGGTCCCGGTCTCCTCCGCCTGCGCGGCAAGGCCCGCCTGCTTCATCGAGACCACCGGGACGCCGAGGTCCGCGAGGATCTCGCGCACCTCCCGCATCTTTCCCTCGTTTCCGGTCGCAAAGACGATCTGTCTGATCTGCTGCATCTCACACACCTTCTTTCTCTGTCCGGCCTTCGCTCAGGCCGCACGGCCCCGGCTCACCGGTCTGCCGGCCGGCAGGCCGGCCTCATTTTGTCCGGCTTTCGCCCCGCTTCGGCGGGCGCGGACCCTGGAACTGGTAGAAGTCCGTCCGCAGCATGCCGTTGTAGACCTTGCGTTTCTTATCCGCCTTGCGGCCGATGTACTTCTCCGTATCCTCGTACGAGGAGATCAGGTACAGCGACCACGAATCGAGGGCCGCGAACCGCTCGCCGAGCTCCCGGTAGAGCGCCGGCAGCGAGGCCTTTTCCTCGAGCCGCTCGCCGTAGGGCGGATTGGTCACGATGAACCCGTACTTTTTCGGATGCGACAGCTGCGCGACCGGCCGCTCCTGCAGGTGGATCAGCCCGTCCACGCCGGCGCGCCGCGCGTTCTCGCGGGCCGCGCGGATCACCTCGCCGTCGATATCGTATCCCTGGATATCCGTCTCCACGGACAGGTCCACCTCTTCGCGGGCCTCTTCCCGCCCCTGCTCCCACAGCGTTTCCGGGATCAGGTGGGTCCAGCTCTGGGCGAGAAAGCTCCGGGACAGGCCCGGCGCGATGTGCGCGGCCATCATGGCCGCCTCGATCGGGAACGTGCCGCTCCCGCAGAACGGGTCCACGAGGATCCGGTCCGCGTGCCAGGGCGTCAGCATCAGCAGAGCGCTCGCGAGCGTCTCGGTGATCGGCGCCTTCGCGGTCATGGTCCGGTAGCCGCGCTTATGGAGCGACAGGCCGGACGTGTCCAGACAGACCGTGACCTCGTCCTTGTACAGGAACACGCGCAGCGGCATCTCAGGCCCGGTCTCGGAGAACCAGTCCTGATGATAGACGGTCTTCAGGCGCTCCACGATGGCCTTCTTCATGACCGACTGGATGTCCGACGGCGAGAACAGCCGGCTCTTGACCGACGAGGCCTTGCTGACCCAGAACTTCGCGTCCCGCGGGAGCAGGTCCTCCCACGGCAGCGCGCGGGTCCCCTGGAACAGTTCCTCGAACGTCCCGGCCGTAAAGCGCCCCACCTGCCAGAGCACGCGCTCCGCGGTCCGCAGGCCGATATTCGCGCGCACGACAGCCTCCGCGTCGCCGGTAAAGCTCACGCGGCCGTCCGAGACCTCCGACGGTTCATAGCCGAGGTCATAGATCTCTTTTTTTAAGACCGCCTCCAGGCCAAAATGGCAGGGGGCGGTCAGCGTGATCATCTGATTCATCGGTTTTTGCGTACGAACCATCCGTACAGGACAACGACGAGCAGGAACACGATCCCGCCCGGGGAGAACAGGAAGCGGAACACGGTCCCGAGCACGCAGATCAGGACCAGCACGATCGCGATCAGGATCAGGATCACTCTCATGGTCTGGTCGTTTCCGGAGCCGAAGAGGCTTCCGTGGCCGGACTGGTCCGCGCGCCCCTGCTCCGTGTACGCGCTCTGCTGATAGGCGCCCTGCGCATCGGCGCTCTGGGAGCCGTAGGCGCCCTGCTCCTGCCCTTCGCGGGCCTCTTCGGAGTCGATGATAGTCCGCGCGATCAGGCGCGGATTCCCGAGTTCCTCGAGCACCTCTGCCTCACTGCGCCCGCTGGCGGTCTGGCCGTCGATGTAGGCGCGGTAATACTGCAGCTGGTCCAGAATCGTCTGTTCCGGGACTTCGCCGGTCAGGGCCTGCGACAGTCCGTCCAAAAACTCCTGTCTGGTCATTTACGCTTCCTTCCAAAGCTCCGCCGGGTAGATGCCCTCGGCCTTCATCTTCTGAATGGCCGCGACGACGGTGGGCTTATCTTCTTTGTAAGTCACGCCGTACCACTTATCCCGGCTCTCCAGCACCTTGACGGTGGCCTTGCCGGAGGCGATCAGGTCTTCCACCACGCCCGGGATCAGGTATTCACACTTCATCGGATTCTCTTTCAGGCCCTTGTCCAGGAAAGCCGGGAAGCCCGCCTCGATCTCCTTGAACAGGCTGGCGCCGAAGCCCCAGAGGTTCATGGACACGAGCGTTCCCTCCGGCACCGGGACGGGCTGACCGTCCTCGCCCGGATACGCCGGATGGCCGTCCACCCAGCCCAGGTCGCTGGTCTCGCGCACGCCGGTCAGGTAGCCGTCCTCGTTCGCGCTGCACACGCCGCGCGTCACGGTGCCGCTCTCGGAGAGCGTGTTCTCCACCAGATAGCCGACCATCGCGTAGTTGAGCTTCTCGCCGTCTTCCTGCTTCACCAGGAAGTTGTAGATGGTCTCGAACGCGCTGCGGCCGTAATAGTCATCCGCGTTGATGATCGCGAACGGTCCGTCCACCACGTTCCGGCAGGCGTTGATCGCGTGGGCCGTGCCCCAGGGCTTGACGCGTCCCTCCGGCACCGCGTAGCCCTCCGGCAGGTCTTCGAGCTCCTGGAACGCGTAATCCACCTGCGCGAACGGCTCCACGCGCGCGCCGATCTTCTCGCGGAAGATCTGCTCATGCTCGCGCTTGATGATGAAGACGATGCGCTTGAAGCCGGCGCGGATCGCGTCATACATCGAAAAGTCGATGATGACATGGCCCTGTTCGTCGATCGGGTCGATCTGCTTGGAGCCGCCGTAACGGCTGCCCATGCCGGCTGCGAGGATCACAAGGGTAGGTTCTTTCATGATGTTTCTCCTTTACTGCTCTTGAAACGGTGATTCATTTATGATCCGTTTCGGTCCGGCCGCCCCTGCGGCCGTCCCGGTCTGTCCCGTTTATTCTTCCGTCACGGTCTCGATGCCCAGCTCCCGGAGCTGCTTTGCGTCCACCACGTCCGGCGCGCCGGTCAGCAGGCAGGACGCGTCCTTGACCTTCGGGAACGCGATCACGTCGCGGATGTTCTCGGTGCCGGTCATCAGCATGATCATGCGGTCCAGGCCGTAGGCCAGTCCGGCGTGAGGCGGGACCCCGTAGGTGAAGGCGTCCAGCAGGAAGCCGAACTGCTCATGCGCGCGTTCCTTGGTAAAGCCGAGGACCTCGAACATCTTCTCCTGGATGTCGTCCTGATGGATACGCACGGAACCGCCGCCCATCTCCTGGCCGTTCAGCACGATGTCGTACGCTTTCGCGCGCACCGAGCCGGGATCGGAATCGATCTTGTCCCAGTCCTCTTCCATCGGCATCGTGAACGGATGGTGCATGGCCATGAAGCGGTTCTCCTCGTCCGACCACTCGAGCAGCGGGAACTCGGTGATCCACACGAAGCAGAACTGGTCCTTCGGGATCAGGTCCATCTCGTGCGCGAGCTCCAGACGCAGGGCGCCGAGGACGTCATAGACCAGCTTGGACTTGTCCGCCGCGAACAGCAGCAGGTCGCCGGGCTCGCCTTCCATGGCCGCGCACAGGGCGGACAGCTCTTCGGGCGTCATGAACTTCGCGAACGAGGACTTATAGGAGCCGTCCTCCTGGATGGCCAGGTACGCGAGGCCCTTGAGGCCGTAGCCGCGCGCAAATTCCGTCAGCGCGTCGATGCGCTTGCGCGGCATGCCGGCCTGGCCCTTGGCGTTGATGCCGCGGACCGCGCCGCCCGAGGCGGCCGCGCCGGAGAATACGCCGAAGCCGCAGTTTTTGACGACGTCGGTCACGTCATGCAGCTCCATGCCAAAGCGCAGGTCCGGCTTGTCCGAACCGAAGCGGCGCATGGCCTCCTGCCACGTCATGCGGCGGATCGGGAGCTGGATGTCGATACCGAGGATCTCCTTCCACAGGTGGGCGAGCAGGCGCTCGTTCACCGCGATCACATCCTCGATATCCACGAAGGACAGTTCCATATCGATCTGCGTGAACTCGGGCTGGCGGTCCGCGCGCAGGTCTTCATCGCGGAAGCATTTCGCGATCTGGAAATACCGGTCATAGCCCGAGCACATCAGCAGCTGCTTGAACAGCTGCGGCGACTGCGGCAGGGCGTAGAACGTGCCGGGATGGATGCGGCTCGGGACCAGATAGTCGCGCGCGCCTTCAGGCGTGGACTTCGTCAGGATCGGCGTCTCGATCTCGAGGAAGCCTTCCTGCGTCATGAATTTGCGCACTTCCTGCATGACATGGCTGCGGATCATCAGGTTCCGCTGCAGGTCCGGACGGCGCAGGTCCAGATACCGGTGCTTCAGGCGCAGCTCCTCGCGCGTCTGGGAATTCTCCTCCACCGGGAACGGCGGCACCTGCGACTCAGACAGGATGCGCAGCTGCTGCACGCGCACCTCGATCTCGCCGGTCGCGAGCGCGGTATTGAACGCGCCTCCGCGCACTTCCACCACGCCGACCGCCGCGATCACGTATTCGCTGCGCAGCGTCCCGGCCTTTTCGAAGCCTTCCGCTCCGATGGTCTCTTCATCGAAAACCAGCTGCAGCAGGCCGCTCCGGTCCCGCAGATCCACAAAGATCATACTGCCGAGGTTCCGGCGCTTCTGCACCCAGCCCATCACGGTCACGGTCTTGCCGACATCCGCCCGCGTCACTTCCGTGCAGCGGTGGGTTCGGTGCAGGCCCTGCATCGATTCACTCATAATCCAACGATCTCCTTTATAAAGCGTTTATCGCGTTCCGTGCCGTCCGCGTCCCGCCGACGGCCGGTGTGATCCTGACTCAGTTCTCCAGCGGCCGCACGTAGAACTCGGTAAAGGTCTCATACCCGTCCGCGGTCAGCTGCTCTTTCTGGAACTTCTTGTTCTTGTTCATCTGCGTGACCAGCACCACGTCTCCTTCCGCGCGCGCCTGCTGCGCCTGCGAAAGGATCTGCGCCAGCCGGTCCGCCGGCATGTTCTTTTCCACCAGATACGCGGTCTTCTGCCCCCGGCGCGGCGGCACGAAGCCCTGCTCCAGCAGGATCGTGACGATGCGCTCAAAGCCGATCGAGAAGCCGCAGGCCGGCGTGGCCATGTTGGTGAAGCGGCCGATCATCTCATCATACCGGCCGCCTCCGGCGACCGATCCCGGAAAGCCGTCCACCCCGATCTCAAAGATGGTGCCGGTGTAGTAGCCCATGCCGCGCACGAGCGTCGGATCGAAGACCAGGCGGAACTTCCCGTCCGCCGCGCGCCCGGCCGTCTCCAGGATCTGCGTCAGGCTCTGCGCCGTGCCCTCCGGCAGGTAGTCCGCGACCTTTTCCGCGAGGCCTTCCACCGTGGGCTGGCCCTCGAAATAGGACAGGTAGGTGTCCGCGGCCTCCTCCGAAACGCCGAGTTCCAGAAGCTCCGCGCGCACGCCGTCCGGGCCGATCTTGTCCATCTTATCCAGCGCGATGAAG
>CACXFD010000084.1 GCA_902766845.1 uncultured Lachnospiraceae bacterium
CCAGCGCGTGGCCATCGGCCGCGCCATCGTGCGCGAGCCCCAGGTGTTCCTGATGGACGAGCCGCTGTCCAACCTGGACGCGAAGCTCCGCAACCAGATGCGCGCCGAGATCATCCTGCTGCGGCAGAAGCTCGACACGACGTTCATCTACGTCACGCATGACCAGACCGAGGCCATGACCCTGGGCGACCGGATCGTGATCATGAAGGACGGCTACATCATGCAGGTGGGCACGCCGTCCGAGGTGTTCGACAGCCCGAAGAACCTGTTCGTAGCGGAATTCATCGGCGCGCCGAAGATGAACATCATGAAGACGCAGCTGACGAAGGAAGACGGGAAGTATTACGTGCATCCGTTCGGCTCGAAGCTTGTGGTGGACGGCGAGAAGGGCGAGGCCCTGGCCGCCAGGGGCGTGAAGCCGCGGGAGATCCTGCTGGGCGCGCGTCCCGAGCACATCATACTGACCGAAGAGGGCGCGCCGGGCGCGATCCCGTGCCGTCTGGAAGTCAACGAGATGATGGGCTCCGAGCTGCATCTGCACGTGTATACCGAGGATGAGACCCGGCTGATCGTCCGCGTTCCCACGATCGACCTGAGCGACGAACAGCGCCGGGGCATGGTGGCCGGCGCGAAGCTGTATGTGACGTTCGCGGGCAAGGCCATGCACTTCTTTGATCCGGCGACCGAGGAGAATCTGCTGAATCCCGCTCCGTAGACGGAGGAGGAAGCGCAGGCTTGACCGGGGACGGCAGGACCGCCGCACGGAGGCGGGGGCCTGCTTGACGCGGACGCGGACGCCGCGTACAATGGATACAGAGCACACAAAAGGGCCTGCCGGCCGGCGCCGGCAGGCCCTTCCCGGGAGGGGATAGCATGATCAAGGAAAAGCGGGAGAGCGGCGTACTGCTGCCGATGACCTCCCTGCCGTCGCCGTACGGCATCGGAACGCTCGGGAAGAGCGCGTACCGGTTCGTGGATTTTCTGAAGGCCGCGGGCCAGAGCTGGTGGCAGATCCTGCCGCTCGGTCCCACCGGATACGGCGACAGCCCGTACGCTTCGTTTTCGACGTATGCCGGCAACCCGTATCTGATCGACCTGGACCGCCTTGCCGAAGCCGGTCTGCTGGATAAAAAGGAGCTGAAGGGCATCGACTGGGGCGCGGATCCGGAGCGCGTGGATTACGGAAAGATCTACGAAAACCGTTTCGCGGTCCTGCGCAAGGCGTTCGAACGCGGGCGCGGGGAGCTCGCACAGGCCGTTGCGGCCTTCCGCGAACAGAACGCGGCCTGGCTCGAGGATTATGCGCTGTTCATGGCGCTCAAGGGGCATTTCGGAGGCGCCTGCTGGACCGACTGGCCCGAGGAGGACATCCGCCTGCACCGGCCCGAGGCCGTGGCGCGCTGGCGGGAGGAACTGTCGGAGGAGGCAGACTTCTACGTCTTCCAGCAGTACCTGTTCTTTGCGCAGTGGCAGCAGCTGCGGGACTACGCGCACGCAAAGGGGATCCGCTTCATCGGCGATATCCCGATCTACGTGGCCCTCGATTCCTCCGACGTCTGGAGCGAACCGTATTTCTTCCAGCTGGATGAGAAGAACGTGCCGGTCGAGGTGGCCGGCGTGCCGCCCGACGCATTCACCGAGGACGGCCAGCTCTGGGGCAATCCGCTCTATGACTGGGACCGGATGCGCGCGGACGGCTTCGGCTGGTGGATCCGGCGCGTCGAGGGCGCGGGGCGCCTGTACGATATGATCCGCATCGACCATTTCCGCGGCTTCGAGAGCTACTGGGCCGTGCCGTACGGCCAGACCACGGCCAAGATCGGCCGCTGGCGGCCCGGGCCCGGCATGGACCTCGTGGGCGTGCTGACCGGCTGGTTCCCGAACCTGAAGTTCATTGCGGAGGATCTGGGCTACACGACGCCCGAGGTGGAGAAGCTGCTGGCGGATTCGAAACTTCCGGGCATGAAGGTCCTGGAATTCGGCTTCGATCCCGACGGCGACGCCGACTATTGCCCCCACAACTGCACGCCGAACAGCATCTGCTATATCGGCACGCACGATAACGAGACCGTAAAGGGCTGGGTCCGGTCCGGCCGCGGCCAGCGCTTCCTGAAGTTCGCGAAGGATTATATGCGGATCACCAAGGAAGAGGGCTGGTGCTGGGGCATGATCCGCACCGGCATGGCCACGCCGTCGAAGCTGTTCGTGGTCCAGATGCAGGACCTGCTGGAGCTGGGGCCGCAGGCCCGCGTGAACACGCCCGGCACGTCCGAAGGCAACTGGCAGTGGCGCATGAAAGAGGGCGCGGACAGCGCGAAGCTCGCACGGCGCCTGCGTCAGGTCACGAAGACCTACCGGCGCCTGCGCGAAGACGCAGCCGGAGAGGCCGGGCAGGCATGAGGATCACGGTCCTGACCATCTGTCCGGAGCAGTTCGGGGACTTTGCGCGCACGCCCCTCGCAGCCCGCGCGCAGGCGGCCGGCCGGCTCTCGCTCGAGATCCTCGACATCCGGGACTTTGCGCCGGGAAGCTTCCGCCGCGTGGACGATTCCCCCTACGGAGGCGGTGCGGGCATGGTGCTGCGGTGCCAGCCGGTGCTGGACGCGCTCGCGTCGGTGCGCACGCCGCAGAGCCATACCGCGGTGCTGGCGCCGATCGGAAAGCCGTACACGCAGGCCGACGCGCACCGTCTGGCGCAGGAAGAGCACCTGATCCTGATCTGCGGCCACTACGAGGGCATGGACGCCCGTATCTACGAGGACGCGGACGAACTGCTCTCGATCGGCGACTACGTGCTGACCGGCGGGGAACTGCCGGCCATGGTGATCATGGATTCGGTGCTGCGGCTGGTGCCCGGGAACATGAAAGAAGAGAGCGCCCGGGAAGAGTCCTTTGAGGCAGGCCTGCTCGAGTATCCGCAGTACACGCGCCCCGCGGACTTTCGGGGGCGGAAGGTCCCCGAGGTGCTGCTGTCGGGCGACCACGAGGCCATCCGCGCCTGGCGCCGGCAGGAGGCGCACCGCGTGACGCGGGAGAGAAGACCGGACCTGCTGAAGACGGATAGGTTGGAGGATCCGGATCACGGCCTGTCTGGCAGGAAAGACGGCAGGATATAGAAAGAGCCCCGCGGGCCCGATCGGGCCCGCGGGGCTCTTTGTCATGTTTGCCGCTTTTGCGGCCGCCGTGTCTTCGAATCGGTGCGCTTACTTTCTTTTCAGATAAGCGGAAGACACCGGGAAATCGAAATAGGTGTCAGGGTAGGGTTCATCCTTCAGCGTAAAATGCCACCATTCGCAGTCGATCGGCACAAAGCCGCCGCGGACCATCATGCCCTGCAGCAGCATGCGGTTGCGGTACTGCTCGTCCGTGACGGCGCGGCTGTCCGGATGCGAGATCTCGCTGAACAGGTCGAACGGGCTTCCCATATCCAGCTCTTTGCCGGTCGCCATATCGAGCAGCGTCAGATCCACGGTGCTGCCGCGGCTGTGGCTCGATTTGCTCGCGATATAGCCGCGCACGAAGAGCTCCTGCTTCGGAAGGTCCGGATAGAAGAACGGCTTCATGCGCAGATCCAGATCCTCGATTCCCCACAGCACGAAGCGGCGCACGGCCGCGGCGGGGCGGTAGGCGTCGAAGATCTTGAGCCGGCAGCCCATCACGTTCGCGTCATTGCTGACGCCGCGCAGGGCGCGCGCGGCTTCGGCGGTCAGGATCGCGCACGGCTCTTCATAGCCGTCGATCCGGTCCCCGATGAAATTGTACGTCGAATAATAACGGATCTCCTGCACGATGCCGGGCACGGCGTCGGCCAGCAGCACGAAGCCGGAGGAGTCCATGGCAGCCTGTTTGGCAAAATCGGTCGGCATAGCCTTTACACCTCTCTGAATGACATGGATACGGGGCGGCTCAGCGGCGCTGCTCCAGATCGCAGGCGGCCGGATAGCCGTATGCGCCGCGGGCGCAGGCCACTGCGCGGGTGATCGCTTCGCTGACGGCGCGGGCAGCCAGCGTGCCCACAAGGTCCGGATCCGCATCGACGTCCCCGGCGGAGACCGCATACAGGCTGTCTCCGTCCGCGCTCGTGTGGACCGGGCGGATGGAACGGGCCATGCCGTCATGGCCCATGGCCGCGATCTTGCAGAGCTGCGGCTTGGCAAACGACGCGTTCGTCAGGATCACGCCGATCGTGGTGTTGGAGGCAAAGCGGTTCTCGACCGCGGCCACCTGGGCGGCCATCACGTCCTCGCTGGAGCGAAGGGCCGTTTTGTCCGGCGTCAGGAGCCCCGCGATCTGCCGGCCGGTCTGCCAGTCAAAGACATCGCCCAGGGCGTTGACGGCCACGACGGCGCCCACCTTCAGTTCACCGGTCTGCAGCGCAAAACAGCCGATGCCGGACTTCATGCAGGTCTCCATGCCGCAGATCTTGCCGACCGTGGCGCCGCAGCCGGCGCCGCAGCAGCCGTCGCGGTAGTTGGGCGCGTCGAGCGCGAGCCGCGCGGCTTCATAGCCCATCGCGCGGTCCGGCCGCGTATGCGCATCGGCGACGGTCAGGTCGAACAGGTCCGACTGGGCGACCAGCGGGACCCGGGTGACGGCCACGTCGAAGCCGATTCCCCGTTCCTCGAGGCAGGCCATCACGCCGCCGGCCGCGTCCAGGCCAAAGGCGCTGCCGCCGGCCAGGACGATCGCGTGGATCTGCTGGGCCGCGGTCAGCGGGGACAGCAGCTGGCTCTCGCGCGAGGCGGGTCCTCCGCCGCGCACGTCCAGACCGGCCCGCATGCCCTGCGGACAGACAAAGACCGTACAGCCGGTCCCCGCCGCGGCGTCCTCGGTCTGGCCGATCGTGACCGGCCCGCATTCACGGATCGAGATCTCTTTCATGACTGTTTCCCTGCCATCCGCGCGGCGTCCCGCAGCGAGATATCGTGTGCGCGCGCGATCCGCGCGAGGTCTTCATATTCAAGCTTGCTCCGCTGGCCGTTTCCGGTATCCGCGATCTTTTCCCGGACCGGGCCGGCCGGCGTTTCGCGCGTTTCCAGACGGCGGGGCAGTACCGTGCGCTCCGCCGTCTGGCGGCGCACGCCGAGCGTTGTGGTGAGGCGGAAGATGCGCTGCGTCAGCGCGTCCGCTTCTGCAAGGCGGCACAGCACGGTCAGCGCGGTGCCGGGCCGCTGCTTCTTCATAAAGACCGGGGCCGTATGGACGTCCAGCGCGCCGGCCTCGAGCAGGCGCTCACAGGCAAAGCCGAGCTCTTCGCCGGTCATGTCATCGATCTCGCAGGAGAGGAGCGTGACGAAGTCTGAGTCCCGGCCGGCCGGCTCCTCATACAGGTCTCCGTAGACGGCGCGGACACAGTTGGCTTTCGCGAAGACCTTGGTGCCGCAGCCGCAGCCCCAGGCGCGCGGCGTCAGGGCCGGCATCGGACCGAACCCCTGCGCAAAGTGAGCGATCAGCGCGGCGTCGGTGGGCGTGCACAGCTCGCCCTCGATGTCGCCGGCGCGGATCGGAAGGCCGGTCAGGAGACGGGCCGTGGCCGGAGCCGGTACCGGCAGGATGCCGTGGGCGCAGCGGACCGAGCCGAAGCCCGTGGTGACCGGGCTCGCGAGGATCACGTCCGGCGCGAGCGCGCGGATCAGCCAGCAGACGGCCGCAACGTCCGCGACGGCGTCCACGGTGCCCACTTCGTGGAAGTGGATGTCCGTGACCGGCACGCCGTGGACCGCGGATTCCGCCGCGGCCAGCCGCGCGTAGACGGCCTGCGCGTCCTCCCGCACGGCCTCGGGAAGGGCCAGCGAGGCGAGCAGGGCCTGCACGTCGGCGTAGGCGTGATGTTCGTGGTGATGATCGTGGTGATGATCGTGGGGATGCTCATGGTCATGATCGTGGTGATGCCCGTGGTCATGATCCTCACCGGCCTCTTCGACCGCTCCGAACGCGCGGACCGTTACGTGGGTCCCGCGCACCGAGCAGGTCTCGGCCGGAGCGGCCTCGTAGCGCACGCCGGGCAGGCCCAGGCCGTTGAGCCGGTCGACCATGGCGGCCGGGTCCGGGAACAGCTCCAGCAGGGCCGCGGTCAGCATATCGCCCGCGGCGCCCATCGGAAGGTCGAGATAGAGGACGGTCCGGCCGGACTCAGCCGGCCGGACGGCCGCATCGGTCGGGTAAGGTCGGTTCATGCGTTCACCCCCTGCAGGTGGATCATCGAGGCCAGGTAGCCGGCCCCGAAGCCGTTATCGATGTTCACGACGGACACGCCGCTCGCACAGGAATTCATCATCGAAAGAAGGGCGGCCAGCCCGTCGAAGGCCGCTCCGTAGCCCACGCTGGTGGGGACCGCGATGACCGGGCAGTCCGCGAGGCCTCCCAGCACGCTGGCAAGCGCGCCTTCCATGCCGGCGATGGCTACGATGACGCGCGCACCCATGATCTCGTCGAGATGGGAGAGCGTGCGGTGCAGTCCCGCGACGCCGACGTCGTACAGACGCACGACGCGGCTGCCGAGGGCTTCCGCGGTCAGCGCCGCCTCCTCCGCGACCGGGATGTCGCTGGTCCCTCCGGTGGCGACCACGATATAGCCGTCCGCGGCCGGCGCCGGCGCCGGCCCGTACAGACCGATCCGGCCGGTCTCGTGGTAGACGAAGCCGCTCCCCAGAAGCTCCTGCAGGACCTGCGCCTTTTCGGGCGGGATCCGCGTGATCAGGACCGTGCGTTCTCCGCCGTCCTGCATGGCGCGGACGATGCCGGCGATCTGGTCGGGCGTCTTGCCGGCTCCGTAGACGACCTCCGCGGCGCCCTGGCGCACGCGCCGGTGCAGATCCACCTTGGCGTAGCCGAGGTCCACGAACGGGGCCTTCTTGAGCTCGAGGGCCGCGTCCTCGGGCGTGACCTCTCCGTTTTTGACCTGCGTGAGCAGGCGAATCAGTTCAGTACTCATGTGTATCCTCCCTGGGCAGCTCCGGTCGGACCGGAA
>CACXFD010000085.1 GCA_902766845.1 uncultured Lachnospiraceae bacterium
CACGTTATCCGGGACCGGAGAGGATTCCTTGGTGATCAGGATCACGTAGGCGCCGCGCGCCTTGACTTCGATCGCGTTGTTGATGGTCTTTTCGTATACCGGCTCCTGCGTCGCGATCGCGATGACCGGCGTTCCTTCCTCGATGAGGGCAATGGTCCCGTGCTTGAGTTCTCCGGCCGCATACGCCTCCGCGTGGATATAGGAGATCTCCTTCAGCTTCAGGGCGCCTTCCAGAGAGAACGAATAGTCCAGGCCGCGGCCGATGAAATACGCGTCATCGTTTTGAATCAGACGGCGGGAGAGAGGCAGGATCCGGTCATCCTGTTCGATGATCGACTGTTCCTGACGCGCCGCGTCCAGAAGCCGGGAAACGAATTCCCGCGCCTCGCTGTCACGCATCTTGCCGCGCGCCATGGCCATGCGGCAGCCGAGCAGATAGAGGGACGCGATCTGGACCGTATACGCCTTGGTGCTGGCCACGGCGATCTCAGGGCCGGCATGCGTATAGATCACGAAATCGCTTTCGCGCGCAATGGTCGATGCCTTGACGTTGACGACGCCGATCACCTGCGCGCCCATTTCCTTGCCGAGCCGCAGAGCCTCCAGGGAGTCGATGGTCTCGCCGGACTGGGAGATGACGATCATCAGCGTGTCATCATCTACGAGCGGGTTGGAATAGCGGAATTCACTGGCAACATGGACCGAGACCGGGATCTTGATCATGGGCTCGATCAGGGCCTTGGCCACCATGCCCGCATACATGGCCGTACCGCAGGCCACGATGCAGATCTGCCGGCACGACGCCAGGAGCTGATCCGAGATCTGTTCCTCGGAAAAGTCCGGAAGGCCGTTCGTGATACGAGGCAGGAGCGTATTCTCCAGAGCGAGCGGCTGGTCATGGATCTCTTTGAGCATAAAATGCGGATATCCGCCTTTTTCCGCTTCCTCCACGCTCCAGTCCACGGTCAGGAGCTCCGAGGTGACAGGATCTCCGGCCGCGTCCTCCATCGTGATGCCTTCCGGCGTCAGAACGGCCAGCGTATCCTCGGGAAGCACATAATACTCCCGCGTATACTGCAGCAGCGCCGTGACGTCCGAAGCCGCAAACGCGCCGTCCGGTCCCATCGCGACGATCATCGGGCTGGTGCGGCGGATGCAGTAGATCTGACCGGGAAGGTCTTCAAACATCACGCAGAACGCGAAGGTGCCGCGCACTTCGGCCACGGTACGCCAGATGGCCGTGCGGGGATCCTTTGTCTCATCGTAATAATGAAGGAGCACGCGGGCGGCCACCTCGGTGTCCGTCTCCGAGAGGAGAGCAGCTGAAAAGCCGTAGCGCTCCGTAAGCTCGTGATAATTCTCGATGATGCCGTTATGGATCAGCGTGACCTTGCCGGCCCGGTGCGGATGGGCGTTCACGTTCGTGACGCCGCCGTGCGTGGCCCAGCGCGTGTGTCCGATGCCGCAGTGGCTCGTTTCGGTCACGTTCTTAAAGCGTTTGGCCAGTCCTTCGACCTTGCCGGTCTGTTTATAGATGGATATATCGTTCTTTTCGAACAAGGCGATACCGGCGCTGTCATAGCCCCGGTATTCCAGAAGCGAAAGGCCTTTCAACAGAACTTCACCGGCGTTGAGCGGGCCGGTGTAGCCTACGATACCGCACATATTGTTTTTCTCCTTGCCGGGGCATTTACCCCGGCGATAAGTATATCATCCGGCACGAAGAACGTCAAGAAAGCCGGAAACGAGCGCGGTACGCAGCGAAAAAACGCTTGCATTTCGAAAGAGAGTGTGGTAGACTGTCGATACAGAACTATTCGCAAAACTCAGGTTTAACGAAGAATTGCGGCATAAAAACGACGAAAGAGCGGTCTTTTCCCGGCCCGGCCCCCAGCCGGCCTGACCGCGGGGATCCGTATGAACGAACAAAAACTGATCGGCGATGTGCGCCGCGCTCTCGATGATTATCAGATGATCCGTGATGGCGACCGTGTCTGCGTGGGTCTGTCCGGCGGCAAGGATTCTTTGGCGCTTCTGTATGCGCTGATCCGTCTGCGGGATTTTTATCCGCATCCGTTTTCGCTGTGCGCCTGTACCGTGGATCTGGGCTTTGCGGACGGCCCGCTGCCTTGTCAGACGGACCGGCTTGCCGCGTTCTGCGAAAAATACGGCGTTTTATTCCGTAAGGTCGATACACAGATCGCATCGATCGTTTTTGAGGCCCGCAAAGAACCGCGTCCGTGCAGCCTGTGCAGCACGCTGCGCAAAGGCGCCCTGGTACAGGCCGCGGCTGACATGGGCTGCCAGCGCATCGCTCTGGCACATCATAAGGACGACTTTGCCGAGACCGCGATGATGTCCCTGTTCAACGAAGGCCGTTTTTACTGCTTCCCGCCCGTGACCGCGTTCGAGGACCGTTCGATGACGGTGATCCGCCCGCTGATGTATGCGGCCGAATCTTCTGTTCGAACATTTGTTCGGAACATGGATCTGCCCGTGATTCCGAACGCCTGTCCGATGGACGGCCGGTCCCAGCGTCAGGAATTCAAGGAACTGATCCGTGAGCTCTCCAGGGACCGGCGCGGGCTCCGGGACCGGATCTTTCACGCCGTTTTACACGGAAACCTCGATGACTGGCCTGATCTGAAGCCCGTCAGAGGCCGTAAAACGCCCAATAAGCCGTTTTAACGGCCGAAGTCTGTTAAGTATACGCTGATCGCTTTAAAACGCCTCATTTCAGCTGTTTTTTCATGGAGGATAACGAATGACACAGCCCTATTACAAACAGGTGGACCTGGAGAACACCCGCAAGCTGCGCGAGCTCATCGCGGAGCTGCCCGCCTTTGTGGGCACGTTCTTCCGGGGGATCGACCAGACGACCGCTTCCCGCACCCGGATCAGCTATGCCTATGATCTGAGGATCTTTTTCACCTATCTGAAAGAGACCAATCCGCTGGTCCGTGACATGGATCTGCGTTCGATGCCCGTCGAGCTGCTGGACCGGATCACGCCGCTGGATCTGGAAGAATATATGGAGTATTTGAAATATTACCGACGGGATGACAGCGAGCATACGAACGGTGAACGCGGGATCAAGCGCAAGCTGTCCAGCCTGAAGACGTTCTATAACTATTTTTACCAGAAGGAAATGATCCGTACCAATCCCGCGGCCCTGGTCAAACTGCCGAAGCAGCACGAAAAGGCGATCATCCGGCTGGAGGCCGACGAAGTGGCCCGCCTCCTGGACCAGGTCGAGGAAGGCGATCATCTGACCAAAGGCCAGCGGGCCTTCCACGAGCAGACACGGGAACGGGATCTCGCGATCATGACGCTGCTGCTTGGCACCGGCATTCGCGTATCGGAATGTGTGGGGCTGGATATCCGCGACGTGGACATGAAGGAAGACGCGATCCTGGTGCACCGCAAAGGAGGCAAGGAGGCGATCCTGTATTTCGGGAACGAAGTCGAAGAGGCGCTCTCCCGCTACCTGGCGCAGCGGAAAGAGATGGAAACAGCCGAAGGCCATGAGAACGCCCTCTTCCTCTCCCTCCAGAAAAAACGCATGAGCGTGCGGGCCGTGGAGAACCTGGTCAAAAAGTATACACGGACGGCCGCCCCGCTGAAAAAGATCACGCCCCACAAGCTTCGGAGCACCTACGGCACGAGTCTTTACAAGGAGACCGGCGATATCTATCTGGTAGCCAGCGTCCTGGGGCACTCCGATGTGAATACGACGAAAAAGCATTATGCCGCCATGGATGACGAACAGCGCCGCCGTGCGCGCAATGCCGTCCATCTGCGCCGGGACGACTGACGCGATGCCGCCGCCATGCCGGAATCGACGGCCGGGAAGGCTCGGCTTGGAGATCTATGATGAGCAGGCGCCGGCCCGGCACGCAAGGCATGACCGGCTATAAGAAAGGGTCCGCGCCGGACACGGCGCGGACCCTTTCTTTCGGAAAAACCGTCAACAGGAAACCGTCAACCAAAACTGTCACCGGGTCGCGGAACCATCCGTTCATTTAACGGCCGTATCATAATAAAAGACGGTCAGATTCATGCCGGCCTTCAGGTCTGGTTCCGCCATGCGGTTGATCCGCATCAGTTCATTGACATGGTCACGGACGTCCATGCGTCCCTCGGGATCCGTCTGACGGGCGACCGACCAAAGCGTGTCACCGGGCTGGATGGTGATGCTGGTATAGTATTTATGGACTTCCGGCTCTTCCCGATCCGGGGCGGCCGTACCGATGATGCTGCAGAACGTCAGCGCAAGGACCAGAGCGAGCGTCAGGATAAACGGAGCTTTTCTCATATCTTCCTCCTGTTCTCTGCCGGGGATCATGCGGCCCGCGGGGGCCGCTCTCCAGGACTTCCCCGAACAAACGTTGCGAACAAATGTTTGTTTCTGAGGCTATTATATGGCACGAACACATGTTTGTCAAGCCGGAATCCGAAAATAATCGAACAAAAGTTCCGAATTTATGTTTGCATTTTGACGGATGTTATGTTATAGTAGCCTTGAACAGAAGGGAAGGAGGTCCGTCCATGGCCGGCAGAATTTCAAAAAAGCAGCAGGAGATTCTGGATTTCATCAAAAAAGAAGTACTGGAAAAAGGCTACCCTCCGACCGTACGCGAGATCTGTGAGGCAGTCAGTCTGAAATCCACCTCTTCGGTGCATGCCCACATGGAAACGCTGGAAAAGAACGGCTATATCCGCCGTGACCCCACCAAGCCGCGCGCGATCCTGATCCCGGATGAGGACTTTCAGGAGCGCCGGAAGGAATCGGTCTTCTCTCCTTCTCCGGAGGAAGAAGCCGTGTCCCGCAGGGAAATGGCTTCGATCCCGATCGTCGGAAACGTCGCGGCCGGCCAGCCCATTCTGGCAGAAGAAAACATCGAAGGATACTTCCCCTTCCCGATCGAATACATGCCCCAGTTCCAGGGGGATGACCTCTTCATGCTGAATGTCCGCGGGGACAGCATGATCAACATCGGTCTGATGGACGGGGATCAGGTGATCGTGGAGAAGCGGCGCACCGCGTCCAACGGTGAGATCGTCGTCGCCCTGGTCGAGGACGGCGCCACGGTCAAGCGCTTTTATAAAGAAGACGGTCATATCCGCCTCCAGCCGGAGAATGACACCATGGACCCGATCATCGTGCCGGATTGCGAGATCCTCGGCAAGGTCGTCGCCATGGTCCGCACGAACATCCGCTGAGGCGGCCGCGGAAAAAGGTCCTGTCCAACAGGCAAACAAAAAGAGCGGAAGGGGATCTCTCCTCTTCCGCTCTTTCTTTTTGATAGATACGTTCAGGCCGTGCCCGCCGGCTCAGCCGAGGATCTCTTCCTTCGTAAGGAGACGGCCGCTGCGCCAGATGCGCTCCAGATCATAGAAACGGCGGTCTTCCTGGGAAAAGATGTGGATGACCACGTCCTTGTAATCCATCAGGACCCAGTTGGCCGCGCGGTATCCTTCATCGCGGTGGTCCTCCGCGCCCGCGCGTCCCAGCGTCTGGTCCAGTTCATCCACCAGCGACTGGACGTGACGAGGGTTCTTGCCGGTCGCGATGATAAAATAATCCGCAATCGTGGAGATGCCCGAGATATCGATCACCTCGATGTCTTCCGCCATCTTCTCCTGCAGAGTCTTATAAGCAAGCTGAACGAGTTCTTTCGGTTCCATGTGTCACGTGTCCTTTCGGATATTCTTGTAATAATCATACGCTTTTTGCGTCATTTCGTCAATGGGACGGCCCGATCGCTCCAGAAACGCGAGCGACAGTGCCATGATTCGTGTGGCCGCCGCCGTCAGGTCTTCAAAGGCCAGCTTCCTCATCTCGGGCAGTTCGGCGATCTGCTCGCGGCCGGGCTCGATATAATCCGCCACGAACAGGATCATCTCCAGGAGCGACATGTCCGGACGGCCGGTCGTGTGATACCGGACCGCCGAGAGGATCTCCTCATCTTTGATCCCAAATTCTTTCCGCAGCAGGTGGGCGCCGAGCGGCGCGTGCAGCACAGCCGGCGAAATGTAGATGCTTTCCGGAAGGTCCGGGAGCTCTTTGCGGCAGATCCGGATCTGTTCATCGATCTTGATGCCCTTTGCCCAGTCATGCAGATATCCCGCCGTGCCGGCTTTTTCCACATCGGCGCCCCACTTCATGGCCAGCGCCATGGCGGTGTAGGCCACACCGATGCTGTGTTCAAAGCGGGACGGCTTGAGCTGCTTTTCACAGGCTTTGCGGTATTCGATCAGACGGTCACGGTAGGCGGATGACATAAAGGGTTCCTTTCTTTCCGCAGAAGCGGCGCGTCACATGAGGACTGCGTTTTCCGGTCCGATCCGGACGCTGGATGAAATACCGCCTGCGACGTCAATACCGGTACAGACCCGCACGGCGGATGTAGTCGTCGACCGGCTGCGGCACCAGGCCGCGCAGGTCCTCGCCGCGCCGGCACATCTCACGGATCTGCGTCGAGGAGACATCGCAGGGTTCGAACGGGAAAAAGCGAACGTCGGCCCCGAAACGGCTTCTCATCTCCTGCGCCTTTTCCTCCTGCTTTTCCCGAGAAAACGGCGGACGGTCCGCTACGGCGATGATGGCCAGCCGGCAGATGATATCCGGCCGGTACCACTGATCGAGATAGTCGAGCGAATCGGCTCCCAGGATAAAAAAGTATACGGTATCCGGATTCTCCTGCGTAAGCTGCGTCAGGGTCAGCGCGGTATACGACAGGCCGCGGCGGTCGATCTCCAGCCGGCTGACCGTAAAGGCCGGTTCATCTTCCGTGGCCACAGCCAGCATGGCCAGACGGTCCTCGTCCGGCGTCCGGACAAGTCCGTCCTTATGCGGCGGCCGTCCGGCCGGCATGAAGATCACCTGATCCAGGCCAAAATGGTCCCGTGCCCGGACGGCCATGCGGATATGGCCCGTATGGACCGGGTCAAACGTTCCTCCGAGCAGGCCGACGCGGCGAAGCTGTGCCATGTCGATCACCTCAGCGGGGAAGCTCGTACCGGCTGTTCTCGCGAGCCTGGCGCCACAGGACGATCTTTTTTCCGATCACCTGGACCACCTCGCTCTTCGTGCGTTCCGCGAGCACGGCCGCCAGTTCGCGGGGATCGTCGTCACAGTTCTTCAGCACCGAGAGCTTGATCAGTTCCCGGGCTTCGAGCGCCTCCAGAACAGCCTCGGTCACTTCCGGGGTAAGGCTCCCTTTCCCGATCGGAAAAAGGGCGTCCATCACCATCGCCTTGCTTTTCAGATATGCGCGCTGTTTGCTGGTCATATTCTCTCCTTACGAAACACTTACTTGTAATAATCGAAAGCCAGGCCGTACATGCGGACCGTATCGCCTTCGGCGATGCCGAGCTGCTCGAGCTGCTCCAGGATGCCCGACGTCTTGAGGAAGTCCTGGAAAAAGGCGAAGCCCTTTTCCGAATCCAGGTTCGTGTAGCCCAGCATCTTTTCGATGCGCGGCCCCTCCACCACGAACACGCCATCCTCGGTCATTTCTACCGTATACGGCAGATCCGGCTGGTCATGGAAGGCCTGCGGATCATATTCCTGCTCATAGACGGTCGGTTCGGACGGCAGCAGCTCCAGCTGCTGTTTCACGTAAAAGAGCAGGTCCTGAACGCCTTCCCCGGTCGCCGCGGAGATCGGGAAGACCCGGAACCCTTCCGGCTCGAACGCGTCCCGGAGGCGGCGGACCGGACTGACCTCTCCCTCCAGTTCCAACAGTTCTTCGTCGATGCAGTCGATCTTGTTTGCGGCGATCACGACCGGACGGCTCATCAGTGACGGGTCGTATTTTTCAAGCTCCCGCCGGATGATGCGCACATCTTCGACCGGATCCCGGCCTTCCGTGCCCGCCGCGTCCACCAGGTGGATCATCAGCTTCGTGCGGTCGATGTGACGCAGGAAATCATGGCCGAGTCCCAGCCCCTCGCTGGCCCCTTCGATGAGCCCGGGGATATCCGCAATCACGAAGCCGCCGTCCGGCAGATCCACGACGCCCAGATTGGGGGTGATCGTAGTGAACGGATAATCCGCGATCTTGGGATCCGCGTTGGTCACACGGGACAGGAACGTGGATTTCCCGGCGTTCGGGAAGCCCACGAGGCCCACGTCGGCGATGCTCTTTAGCTCGAGCATCACAAAAAGGCCCTTCCCCGGCTGACCGGGCTTGGCGTACTTCGGGACCTGCATCGTGGCCGTGGCGTAATGCATGTTCCCGGTGCCGCCGCGGCCTCCCTTGAGGACCGTGACGCGGCGGTTCTCACCGGACAGGTCCGCAATGACCCGGCCGGTCTCGAAGTCTTTGACGACCGTGCCCTCGGGCACGCGCAGGACGAGGTCGGAGGCGTCTTTTCCGTGGCAGCGCCTTTTCCCGCCTTCTTCCCCGTTCGGGGCCACGTATTTGGTCTTGCGGCGGAAGGCGTAGAGCGTATTCAGCCCCTTGTCCGCCTCGAAGATGATATCTCCGCCGCGGCCGCCGTCTCCGCCGTCCGGGCCCCCGTTCGGGACATAGAGCTCCCGCCGGAAGCTCACGTGTCCGTCGCCGCCCTTGCCGGACTGGATATAGATCTTAGCGCGGTCTGCAAACATACTGTGCCTCTTTTTCTTTCCGGGTCATCCAACGACGCCCCGCAAGCTGTCTGTACAGAAGAAAAAACGGCTCAGAACGCCTGGGTGTCCTGAGCCGGCTTGGATCTGATGATCAAAGGGAAACGATCACTCCGCGACCGCAACGGTCTCACGCGGATACACAGAGACCTGCTTCTTGTCACGGCCCTTGCGCTCGAAGCGGACGACGCCGTCCACGAGGGCAAACAGGGTGTCATCGTTGCCGCGGCCGACGTTCACGCCGGGATGGATCTTGGTCCCGCGCTGGCGATACAGGATGTTTCCGGCCAGAACGAACTGTCCGTCCGCGCGCTTCGCGCCGAGGCGCTTGGACTCGGAATCACGGCCGTTCTTGGTGGAGCCGACGCCCTTCTTATGGGCAAATAACTGAAGGTTCATAGTAAACATGACCTTAATCCTCCTTATAACGAAGTTCGATGAATGCGGATGCATAACTGTTGCGGATATCCGTCAGACCCAGCCGCAGGGAAGCCAGCAGAAGCTGAGCTTCGGGCGACGGATCCGGTACGGTGACCTTCAGATATCCGTCTTCCCCGCCCTCTCCGATGACCTCATCCGATGTGAGAGCCTCGAGACTGTTGGCGGTATTCAGTGTCAGAGCGGAAACGGCGCTGCAGACGATGTCCTGTCCGGCGTCCGCGTATCCCGCGTGTCCGGATACTTCATATCCGGTCAGCGGCCCGTCTTCCGTTCCGAAAAAGGTGACGCGGATCATTACGCGTTGATCTTTTCGATCTTCAGTTCCGTATAAGCCTGACGATGGCCCTGCTTCTTGTGATAACCGGACTTTCTCTTATACTTGTAGACGACGACTTTCTTGCCGCGGCCGTCTCCGACGACCTGCGCGGTCACGGAAGCTCCTTCCACGGTAGGGGTCCCGACGACGAGTTCCTCCCCGCCGACCACGAGGACCTGATCAAAGGTGTAGGTGCTGCCGGCTTCGGCGCCGAGCTTTTCCACACGGATGACATCCCCTTCCTGGACCTTATACTGCTTTCCTCCTGTTGCGATTACGGCGTACACGTTTGTACCCTCCTGATTCTTTACTCGCCAATTACGGTGACCGGCTCCGCGAGCCGATACTTCCAAAACCCCATTGTGCGGCACACTAAGGGATAATAACATAAAACGGGGGCCGCGTCAACCGATTTTTCACGTTTTTTCGCGGTTTTTGCGCACTTTTTCTATCGTGAGAACAGCCGGCTGAGAGGCTCCACGATCTTGTAAAGCGACTCGATCGACCCGTTCAGCGTCTCCAGATCGATCCCGTTCAGCTTCTCGACGACGCCCTCGAGATCCGCGCGCGCGAGCTGCCCGGTGATCTCATCGAGCTGCG
>CACXFD010000086.1 GCA_902766845.1 uncultured Lachnospiraceae bacterium
CTGACGGTCTCGGAACCGGAAGGACGGGTGGTGGAAGCCCGCCTGACCGGAACGGATATGACAGAAGGACTTCTCCCTTCGGTGAGCGGTCATCTGGACAGGCTCCTGACCGGAGACGATACGGCCCAGACCGAAGCGGAGACGATGCAGGAGACGGAAGCGTTCCGGCTCGGAGCGGCTTCGTCGGAGGACGTCCGCGTCCGCCGCGTGTCGCTGTATGAGGACGTCGCGCTGCCGACGGTCGAAGGGGCGCTGAACGTGCGCGTGGAAGCGTCGGAGAACGCGGATATCGCCGGACGGCTGTACCGCGGGAGCGAGGCAAAGATCCTCGAGGCCGGCGATGAATGGACGCTGATCGAATCCGGTGACGTGACCGGATACATCCTGAACGAGTATTATGTGACCGCGGAAGACGCGGAGGCGGCGGAAGAGGAACTAAAGGGCCGCTTTGTGACGATCACGGCGGACAAGCTCCGCCTGCGTGAGAAGGCCGGGACGGATTCGCAGGTCCTGGCGGACGTGACGGCCGGAGAGACCTTTGCGGTCCGGGATGTGACCGAGAACGGCCAGTGGGCGAAGATCCAGTTTACGAGCAAGATCACCGGATATGTTTCGCTCGAATACGCCGAGATGTCGGACGGCTTTATCGAAGCCGTCTCCGCGCAGGAGGAAAAGGAGCGCCAGGCGTCGTATGACGCGTATGAGAAGGAGCGCGAAGAGGCGGCCCGTCTGGCCCGCCTGAAGGCCAAGGGCTACACGATCCGCAAGGCGTTCTCGCTTTCGGAATCGGAGATTCTGCTGGTCGCGGCGGTCTGCGACTGCGAAGCCGGCCGCGGAGACAGCTGCTATGAGAACCAGCTGGCGGTCGCGAATGTGATCCTGAGCCGTCTGCGCAAGGGCAGCTGGGGCTCTTCGGTCCGCGACGTGGTCTACGCGCGCGGCCAGTTCACGGTCGTCGCGAGCGGAAAGATGCAGCGCGATCTGGACCGCGGTCCCAGCGCGAGCGCGATCCGCGCGGTCCGCACGGCTGCGTCGGGCGTGAACAACATCGGCGGGTATCTGTATTTCGTGGCGGATTTCGCCGCGAAGACCGACCGTTACAGCAGCTACCGCTTCATCGGCGACAACTGCTTCTATTCCCGCAGATGATGACGGACCGTTCATGAAGAATTCTTAAAAATGCATGAAAGATGCCCCGCCGCGGTTGACAGGCGGGGCGTCTTTTGTTATACTGCTATTTGTAACAAACTTGTAACAATTCTTCCGTTCAAGCGCTCCGCGTCCGATGCGGACGGGCGCCGGCCGGCAGCAGCCGGCGGGGACGGAAGGTCGGGATAGACAGAAAGGAGACGCGTGGTGAAAGGACGGATCTCACTCGCAGCCGTAAGCCTGATCGCGGCCATGGGCCTGAACCTGATCGCGGGCGCGGCCGGCGGGGCCGGCGCGGCGCCGGCAGAAGAAAATCTGGTCAGCCGCAGTGCATCGCCTACGGCCGGGATCACCCGGAACCTCGGACAGTTCCTCGCGTCGGAAGAGAATGCCAAAGAACAGCTCAAGACCGCGGTGGAAACGGCCGGTCTGGAGACGCAGGTCGTCGAGTTTGCCGGCGCCGCGTCGGAACTGACGCAGATGAAGGTGGAAGAGATCGAGGCCCGTGAGGCCGCGTCCCCGTACGCCAACGTCGCCATCTCCAGGGTCAACAATTACGTGAATATCCGCAAGGAGCCCAGCGCGGAAGCGGAGATCCTCGGAAAGATCTATAACAACAGCGCGGCCACCATCCTGGATACCGTGAATACGGAAGACGGGATATGGTACCATATCAAGTCCGGTTCCGTGGAAGGCTACATCAAGTCGGATTATTTCCTGACCGGCACCAAGGCGGAGGAAGTCGCGAAGAAGGTCGGCACGGTCTACGGCGTCAGTACCGTGGACGGGCTGCGTCTGCGCGAAGAGCCCAATACCACCTCGAAGATCATCGAGGTGCTGATGGAAGGCGAAAAGTACGTCATTACCGAGGAGGGCATCCAGGGTGAGGACGGTACGGAATTCGTCAAGGTCCTGATCAGCGAGGGCGATGACGGCACCAACCTGGAAGGCTACATCGCCGCCGAGTATTTGGAGATCGAAGTCAAGTTCAAGAAGGCCATCTCGCTCGAGGAAGAGCGGGCGGAGCAGGAACGTCTGGAACGCCTGCGCAAGGAAGCGGAAGAAGCGAAGCGCAAGGCCGAGGAAGAGGCCCGCAAGAAGAAGGAAGCGGAAAAGAAGAAAAAAGAAGAGGAGCGCCGGCGTCAGGAAGCGCAGCGCGCGGCCCAGTCTTCTTCGAGCTCCTCCAAGACGACCACGTCGTCGCAGCGGATCGTCCCGCCGGATACGTCGTCCGGTCTCGGCAACGCCATCAAGGCATATGCCCTGCAGTTCGTCGGAAACCGGTATGTGGCCGGAGGCACCAGCCTTACGAACGGCGCGGACTGCTCGGGCTTCGTGCAGAGCGTCTACCGTGACTGCGGCGTCAGTGTGCCGCGCAACAGCCGGAGCCAGGGCGCCGGCGGACGGGCCATCAGCATCGATGAGCTCCAGATCGGTGACCTCGTCTTCTACGGAAATCCGATCCATCATGTGGCCATCTACATCGGCGGCGGGCAGATCGTGCACGCGCAGAGCACCCGTACCGGCATCGTGACGTCGAGCATGTATAACTCGACCCCGGTCAGATTCGTCACATACATCCATTAAAGCGAGCGAAGCACAAGCTTCCGCAGAAAGCCGGGTCCTACGGGACCCGGCTTTTTTGTGCGCCCGGGGGCGCCCGCCGGGACCCGCGGGTCCCGGAAGGGCGCCCCGGGCGTGCAAAGGCGCCGGCCGCGAAGCGGGCGGCAGCTGCGGAAGC
>CACXFD010000087.1 GCA_902766845.1 uncultured Lachnospiraceae bacterium
CGATCAGCTTGCAGATCGGCTGGCCGTTCTGCGAGAACTTCTCTTAATATTCTGTCATCACGTTCCCCTCTCCGAGGACCGGGTCGCGATGAAGGTCCCGCGTGACCGCGGTCAGGTCCCATCCGCACGACGGGAGCGTCTCCAGCGAATAGTCGAACAGGGCCTGATTGTCTGTCTTGAATTCCAGCTGTCCGTCCGGCGCCAGCAGGTGATCATACAGGGCCAGGAAGCGGGGCGATGTCAGCCGCCGTTTGGCATGCCGGTCCTTGGGCCAGGGATCGGAGAAGTTCAGATAGATCCGATCCGCTTCCCCGGACGCGAACAGCGTTTCCAGATTGAGGGCGTCCGCGCATAAAAAGCGCAGGTTGGGGAGCGGGTCCTGCTCCGCTTTCTGCACCGCGCGGATCAGGACGCTGGCCTGCAGCTCCACGCCCAGATAATCGATCTCCGGGTGGAGCGCGGCCATCTGCATCAGGAACCGGCCCTTGCCGGTACCGATCTCGAGATGGATCGGATGATCGTTTTTCCAGACGCTTTGGGCCCACCGGCCGGCCAGTTCCGGATCTGCCTGCACCACGCAGGGGCTCTGCGCGAGCGCTTCGCGGGACCCGGGCACGTTGCGAAGACGCATGCTGCGGACTCCTTTCTGCTGAGCGGCGCGGCCGCATGCGCGGCCGGTGCCGGTCTGCCGCTATTGTACCGCATCCCGCGGAAAAAGAACAGTAAAATTTCTGTGAAACGGCGAGGGCACGTGATATAATAAAAACAGAGATACCGCTCCTGCCGGGAGCGGAATGACCGGGCCAACAGACGGAAAGGAGGCTGCCCTGCATGCATTCAGACAGAAAAGCGGATGAGCTGCGCCGCAGCACGCTGTTTGCCGGGCTTGAAGACTATCTGCGCCGCTTCGCGCCGGACGGAGCCGCCTTTGCGAACGCGATGATGGAATCGCCGCGGGAAGCAGAGTGGGAAGCGGGGCAGGATGCCCTGTGGAAGGAAGGGGCCGTCTTTGAAGCCGATGAGGATCTGTTCATCGGATCGGCGCCGCGTCCGGCGGGGAGCCCGTCCCGTCCGCGCGGATCCTGTGCCGCCGCGCCGTCCCTGCGGCCGTCCGGGGCCTCCCGGCCCGGCCCGTCCACGCTCGAGCAGCGCATCGCCCATAAAGACGATACGTTCCAGGAGACGCTGCTGCGGATGATCGACGAGCGCGGCTATTCGGACGCCGAGGTCTACAAGCGCGCGATGATCGACCGCAAGCACTTTTCCAAGATCCGCAGCCAGAAGGACTACCGGCCCAAAAAGAAGACGGCCGTCCTGCTGGCGCTCGCCCTGCGCCTGAGCCTGGACGAGACCCGCGACCTGCTGGCATGCGCCGGATACGCGCTCTCGCACAGCAGCCGCGCCGACCTGATCGTGGAATACTTTATCGAAAACGAAGTCTACGATCTCGACACGATCGACCTGGCGCTGTACGACCACGGTGAACCGATGCTGTCCGACTGAATCATGACTGACTGACCAAAAGCGGTCCGCAAATGTCGCCTGCGAGGCGACCCGGCGGGCCGCTTTTTCGTGTATCCTTGTCTTGTCGAAAGGAACCGGATCCGCGGGCCGGACAGAGCGACCGAACGGGGCATGACCGGACGGAGCGGAACGTCAGAAAGGGCCGGACGGAGTGGACGAACGGGACGCGGCCGGACAGATCATAGGACCGTCCTGCGCGGCGCAGGAGAAAGGAGATCAAGGATGAAGAGAACGGAAATGACCGGAACGGAACAGAAGGACCCGGAGCAGAAGGACCTGGAAAAAAAGGACCTGGAAAAGAAGGACCTGGAACAGAAAGACCTGGAGCAGAAGGACCTGGAACAAAAGGTCTGGAACGAGAAGCATGTAAGAGTCATGGACGGGCCAGAGAGGGGAGACGGAACGGCCCGCGGCACAGCCACCGAGATCGTCTTCATCCTGGACCGCAGCGGCTCGATGGGCGGCCTTGAGGCGGACACGATCGGAGGCTATAACGGGCTGATCGAGAAGCAGAAGCAGGAAGAGGGGAAG
>CACXFD010000088.1 GCA_902766845.1 uncultured Lachnospiraceae bacterium
GTGCGGAAAGCCGGGTCCCAGCCGAGGACCGTCTGTCCCGCGATCGGAGGCTGCATCAGCAGCTGCTCGAGGTTCTTGCCGAAGACGCGGATCGCGCCGTCCTGCGCGGTCTCGGTCAGGCGCGTCCTCATCTCCCGCTCCATGGACGGCCCGATCAGCCGGTCATAGCTGTCCTCGCAGGCCTCCGCCAGCAGACGGGACGTCTCGGGATCCGGCTCATGGATCATCTGCGCTTCCAGATACCGCAGGATCTCCTCGCGCGGGGCCTCGACCTTCACGGTCAGGACCTTCTCCGCCTCGCCCCGGTTGAGCGCGAGCACACGGTGGCCAGCCACGCGGCGCAGCGGCTCGCTGTATTCGTAATAATTCTCGTAGACGGTCTTCTCTTCGGGATCCTTGGCTTCCGAAGAGATCTGTCCGCGCTCCCAGGTGGCCGTACGGATGTAACTGCGGAACGATGCGTCGTCCGAGATCAGCTCCGCGAGGATGTCCTTCGCGCCGGCCAGCGCGTCCGCCGCGCTTGCCACGCCCTTCTCTTCGGAGACGAAAGCCGCCGCTTCTTCTTCCATGGGCCGGTCATGGCGCTGCGTGCGGATCATCTCCGCGAGCGGTTCCAGCCCCTTCTCCCGCGCGATCATGGCCCGTGTGCGGCGCTTCTGTTTATACGGCCGGTACAGGTCCTCGACCTCCGCGAGCGTCTGCGCCGCTTCGATCTGTGCGCGCAGCTCCTCTGTTATCTTGCCCTGCTCCTCGATGCTGCGGACCACAGCTTCCTTGCGTTCCTGCAGGCCGCGCAGGTACGTGAGCCGTTCGCCGAGGTCGCGGAGCTGTTCATCGTTCAGGGAGCCGGTGGCCTCCTTGCGGTACCGGGCGATAAAGGGGATCGTATTCCCTTCATCGATCAGATCCACGGCCGCCTTGACCTGCGACGCCTTGATGTTCAGTTCTTCCGAGATACGTTTGATGATGTCCATGTTGTTTCCTTTGATACTTGATGCCGTCTGCCGGCAGGCCGTGCCGGCCCGCCTTGGCCTCACAGCCGCCGGCGCGCGGTGCCGGCGTGTCCGCGCGGTCCTGTCGTCCCGTTTTTGGGCCGGCCTGACGGGTCCTGCTGCCACAGCCCTGCTGCCGGGTCCGCGCTCTACAGCACGTCCCGTCCGAGCGCGAGCATCAGCGCGTTCTTGATGATCCAGTTGCCGAAGATCACAGCCAGCGCGGCCCACAGATAGGCGTCATGCCAGCGCATGCCCCGCACGCGCCCACGCGAGAGACGCTGCGCCGTCTGTGAGATCATGAAGGCCGCAAACAGGGCCGCGCCGGGCAGGACCAGCGGATGCGACCACAGGCTGGCTCCGATCTGCCCGTGCAGGAGGAGCCGCACCGCGCGCGTCCCGCCGCAGCCCGGACAGTAGAGTCCGGTGGCCTCATAGAACCAGCACGGCACATCCACCGCGCTCCGGAACGCCGGCCAGCAGCTCCATAAGACAGCACAGGCGGCCACGATGACCATGGCCGCCTGTCCGAGCCGGTATAAGATGTCTTCTATCGGCCTTGTCTGTTTCATGTTCCGTATTTATTCCGCGCCGAGATCGAAGGCGTCATGCACCGCGCGCATCGCCCGCTTGACGTCCGCTTGGTCGATCAGGACCGTGATGCGGATCTCCGAGGTGGAGATCATCTTGATGTTGATGTTGCTGTTCGACAGCGCCTCGAACATGCGCGCGGCCACGCCCGGGTTGGACGTCATGCCGGCGCCGATGATGGACACCTTCGCGACGTCCTCTTCGTATTCATAGCGCTCCGCGGTAAAGCTGGTCAGGTTCTCGCGGATCAGCTCCAGCGCGTCCTGCAGGTCCGTTTTCGCGACCGTGAACGAGATGTCCTTGGTGCCGTCGCGGCCGACCGACTGCAGGATGATATCGATGTTGATGTTATGCTTCGCGAGCGTATTGAAGATCCGGAAAGCGATACCGGGGGTATCCTTCAGTCCGATCACCGAGATCCGTGCGGTATTCTCATCCGCGGCCACGCCGCTGACCAGCATCCGTTCCATGAGCTTTACATCCTCCTTCACAATGGTGCCTTCTTCGTGATTCATGCTGGAGCGGACGATCAGCTCCACGCCGTATTTCTTGGCCAGTTCGACCGACCGGTTGTGCAGGACCTTCGCGCCGAGCGTCGCGAACTCGAGCATCTCCGAATAGGAGACCTCCGGGAGCTTGCGCGCGTTGGGCACGATGCGCGGATCCGCGGTGTACACGCCGTCCACGTCCGTGTAGATCTCGCACTTGTCCGCGTGCAGCGCCGCGGCGATGGCCACCGCCGTGGTATCCGAGCCGCCGCGGCCCAGCGTGGTCATGTCATCCTTGCGGTTCACGCCCTGGAATCCCGTGATCACGACGATCTTGCCGGCGTCCAGTTCATTCCGGATCCGCATCGAATCGATGCGGCGGAGCTTGGCGGTCCCGTAGGCGGAATTCGTATGCATCATGACCTGGTGGGCGTTCAGCGAGATCGCGTTGACCCCGAGCGCCTGCATGGCCATGGCCATCAGCGCGACCGAGACCTGCTCGCCGGTGACCAGCAGCATATCCAGTTCCCGCTTGGACGCCGCGGGGTTGATCTCCGCGGCCTGCGCCAGCAGGTGATCCGTGGTCTTGCCCATGGCCGACAGGACCACGACGACGTCATGACCCTTCTTATAATCCTCGATGCAGCGCTGTGCGACGTTGAAGATCCGTTCCTTGTCCGCCACGGAGCTTCCGCCGAACTTCTTTACGATCAGCATGTGCTTTCTGTCCTTCCGATTCGTTATTCTTCTTCGATCCGGTAATGCGAGAGCACGTCTTTGCGGCCCTCCACAAAACGGTGCAGCGCGCGCCCCGGCATCTTCTCCGTGACCAGGCCCACCTCTTCGAGACCGGGCAGCGTCACGAACTGCGTGACCGGGAGCACAGCCTCGATCTCCTCGCGGCGCTCCTGCGTCAGATCCCCGGCCAGCCGCACGAAGAAGCGGCAGGACAGGTCTTCGAAGTCCGCCAGCCGGACCCGGTCATCCTTCCAGTCTCCCCAGACGCTGCGGTGCAGGTGCTTGGCTTCATCGATCACGTCCGCCACGACCGCGCTGGCCGTCGGGAGCGAGCCCGCGCCCTTGCCGCACAGCAGGATGTCCCCGACCATGTTCCCGTGGATCACGATCCCGTTATATACGTCCGTCACGTTATACAGCATGTGGCTGCGCCCGATCATGGCCGGCTCCACGCGCGCGTAGACGTGGTTGTCGATGCGGCGGCTGCGCGCGATCAGCTTGATCGCCATGCCCAGCTCCTCCGCGTAGCGCATGTCCTCCTGCGTGACCTCGGTGATGCCTTCGCAGCGGATGTCCTCGTATTTCACGGTCAGGTCGAACGCGAGGGAGGACAGGATCGAGAGCTTGCGTCCCGCATCGTGCCCGAGCACGTCCGCCGACGGATCCCGCTCCGCGTAGCCGAGCGCCTGCGCGTCCCGCAGGACCTCCTCGTAGGACAGGCCCTCGTTCTTCATGCGGGTCAGGATGTAATTGGTGGTCCCGTTCAAAATGCCGGTCACCGACTCGATGTTCTCCGCGGTCAGGGCGGAGTTGATCGCGCGGATCACCGGGATGCCGCCGCCCACGCTGGCCTCGAACTGGAAGTTCAGCTCATTGCGGTGCGCGAAATCCAGCAGTTCCCCGCCGTACGCGGCCACGAGCTCCTTGTTGGAGGTGACCACGCTCTTGCGGTGCTCAAGGCAGCGGCGCACGTATTCATAGGCCGGATGCAGGCCGCCCATGGTCTCCACGACGATGCGGATCTCCGGATCGTCCAGGATGGTATCGATGTCATGGATGACCTTTTTCTCTTCGGGATCCCCGGGGAACTCCCGCAGATCCAGGATGTACTTGACTTCGACCGCGGTGCCGGCGCGCTTTTCCACCAGATCCGCGTTCTCGCGCAGGACCTGGCCGACGCCGGACCCGATGGTCCCGTAGCCCATGATGGCGATCTTGACCATGATGCACCTCTGTTTCCGGCCGCGCCCGGCGATGCGCCGGCGCAGCCCGTCTCTTACGTTCGGTAAGCGATGCCCGAAGCGGAAAAGTGCACATTCCGCTCCATACTACGACATATTACAACATCACGAAAAAAAAGACAAGAGAAAACCCCTTGTCTTTCCATATAAACCGCGTATATCAGGCATTCCACGCGGCCACCTGCTCCCGCAGCCAGCCGAGCCACGCCTCCATGCCCTCCCCGGTCCGGGCGGACAGGAAGAAGATCTTCGCCTGCGGATTGAGCCGGTGCACGCGCTCGGCAAAGGCCGCGTCATCGAACTCGAAGAACCGGCGCGTATCGATCTTGTTCACGATCACGGCCTGGCACACCCGGAACATCAGCGGATACTTGAGCGGCTTGTCGTCCCCTTCCGGGATGGACAGGATCTCCACGTTGACCGACGCGCCGGTATCCTGCTCCGCCGGGCACACGAGGTTCCCGACATTCTCGAGGAATACGAGATCCAGATCCGCGACGCCGAATTCCCGAATCGCCTGCTGCGTCATCGACGCGTCCATCGCGCACTCGCCGCCCGTATGGACCTGGATCGAACGCACGCCGGCCGCCGCCATCTTCTCGGCGTCCACCGACGCGTCGATATCCGCTTCCATGACGCCGATCCGGTATTCATCGCGCAGCGCGGCCACCGTCTTCAGGAGCACGCTGGTCTTACCGGCGCCCGGCGAAGCCATCAGGTTCAGCAGGAAGGTCCCGTCCTTCCGGTTCTGCTCGCGCACCTCCTGCGCGATCCGGTCGTTCTCGTCAAACGCGCCCACGCGCACATCGATCACCTTGACTTCACCCACGGTGCTGTCCCTCCTTCCAAGCGATGATCCGGCCTCGCAGCCAGTCCGCGGCCGCGTCGAACCCTTCCCCGGTGCGCCCCGACACCGGGAAGACCGGCGCCGCCGTATTGCGCAGCCGGACGTTCGCGATAAAGCGTTCCATATCGAAATCGAACGCCTCCAGTGCGTCGATCTTGTTGACGAGGACCGCGTCCGCTTTCTCGAACATCAGCGGATACTTGAGCGGCTTGTCGTCTCCCTCGGGCACGGACAGGATCACGAGATTCGCGGCCGCGCCGGTATCGAATTCCGCCGGGCACACGAGATTGCCGACGTTCTCGAGGATCACGAGGTCCAGGCTGTCCGAGCCGATCTCGCGCAGGCTCTGACGGCTCATGTCCGCGTCCAGATGGCACATGCCGCCGGTGTGCAGCTGCACGGCCGGCACGCCGGCTGCAGCCACGGTCCGGGCGTCCACGTCCCCGTCGATGTCCGCTTCGAGCACGCCGACCGCAAACTCCGAAGAGAGGCGGCGGATCAGCCGGAGGATGCAGGTGGTCTTGCCCGATCCCGGCGAGGACATGATATTCAGGTAATAGGTCCCCGTTTCCGCAAGCTCTCCGCGCAGGCGGTCCGCGTCCGCGTCATTGTCTTCCAGTACCGTTTCCTTCAGTTCCAGGATCTTCCCGGTCCAGTCTTCCATGGTCTTCTCCCTGATCTGTCCGCGGTCCGCACGCGGTCCGCGCTTTTCTGTATTCATGATGGCCCCGTTCCGGCGCCCCGCTTCCGTTCTCCGTTTCGGCGCACCGCTTCTGGCGCACCGTGTTGATTCTCTGTCCCGGCGCGCCGTTCCGGCCGCCCCGGCTCAGATCTCGAACCGCAGCATCCGGCAGTGCCGCAGCAGCGGATCCCAGAACTGCTCGAGATCCGTGCGCCGGTTCAGGTGGAACATGAGCCCGTGCAGGAGCGCGCCGTGCGAAACGATCAGCACGCGGCGCGCGGCGCCGTTTTCTGTCCGGCCGTCCGCAGCCCGGTCCGCCTCTCTCTTCAGGTCCTCCAGAAAGCGGCCCGCGCGGTCGATGACCTGCTCGAACGTCTCGCCGTCCGGCGGCGCCACGAACTTCGACGGATGATGCGTAAACATGTGCAGGTTCGCGGGCAGGGCCGGATCCCACGGATCGTCGTCAAAATTATAATGGGTGCCTTCGATGGACCCGAACGACATCTCCACGAGCCGGTCGTCCAGGATCAGCTGCTCCCGTGTCCGGCCCGTGATCAGGCAGGCCGTCTCCACGGCCCGCTGCAGCGGGCTCGCGTACACGCGGTCAAAGGTCAGGCCGGCCGCCTCGTTCTCACGCCGCAGCGCGCGGGCCTGCTCGCGGCCTTTGTCATCCAGCGGGATGTCGCGCACGCCCTGCAGCTTATGTTCCAGGTTCCACACGGTCTCGCCGTGGCGGACCAGATACAGTTCCATCCGATCGTTTCCTCTTCTCTCATTCTCAAAGCAGCGCCGCGGCCATCCGCATGCGGCCGTTACGCCCCGAACCGCTCCGCGGCCATCCGCGTGCGTCCGTCACGCTCCGAACAGCTCCGCGGCCATCCGCATGTTCTCCCGCACGTTCACGCCGAACGGGCAGCGGCTCTCACAGGCTCCGCAGCCGATGCATTCGCCCGCGTGATGTTCCAGCGCACGGTAGTGTTCGCGCACGGTCTCGGGGATCTCGCCCTGCGCCTGCGCCAGATGCAGGTATTTGGTCACATCCGCCACGTCGATGAACATCGGGCACGGGGCGCAGTGGCTGCAGTACATGCAGTGTCCGACCCAGCTGACCCGCGGGAACGACGCCAGGGCGGCCGCGTAATCCCGGTCCCGGGCGTCCGCCTCGCAGTATGCGGCGCTCTCCTCGAGCTGGGCCACATCGTGCGCCCCGGACAGCACGGTCGCGACCGCAGGCCGGGACAGTGCGTAGGACAGGCACTGGTTCACGGTCAGCTGCACGCCGGCGATCTGATTGCTCCCGAGGAGCTCGCCGCCCGCAAACGCCTTCATGACCGTGATGCCCACACCGAGACGCTGGCAGGTCTCGTACAGCCGCTGACGGTCCGGGTCCATGTTCGTGAGCTGTCCCGCGTAATTGCGGTCCGCCCAGATCTCCTCCACGTCCTCGCTGGCCGGCTGCAGGTCATAGCACGGGTTCATCGAGAACATCAGCACCTCGATGGCTCCCTCCTCCACGGCGCGCAGCGCCACCTGCGGATTATGGCTGGACAGGCCGATGTGACGGATCCGCCCCTGCGCCTTCAGGTCCCGCGCGTAATCCAGGATCCCGTTCCGTTTGATGGTCTCCCAGTCCGACAGCGCATCGCAGTAATGGATCATGCCGACGTCCAGCCGGTCGATGCCAAGCAGGCCCATCATCTCCTCAAACCCGGCCTTCACTTCTTCCGGGTCACGGCTGCGCAGATACTGTCCGTTCTTCCAGATCGATCCCAGGTGCGACTGGATCAGGAACTTCTCCCGCCGTCCGGCCAGCGCCTTCCCGACCGCCGCGCGCATCTGCGGATCCGACGCGTACAGATCGAAATAGTTGATCCCGAGGCGCTCCGCCGCGTCAAACAGCTTCTGCGCCATCGCGTAATCCTCTTTCGCGAAGCCCTCGCATCCCATGCCGATCACGCTGACGCGCAGGCCCGTATTTCCCAGTTCACGGTATTCCATGTTTCTCTCCGATCCGGTCGCGTTTTTGCCTCTTTTACATCTCCCGCACGAGTCCCAAAATGTCCGACGGACTGCTCGCCAGCGCGCGGGCTCCGGCTGCGGTCAGTTCCTCCGCGGTCCCGTATCCGTAGAGCGCGCCGATGCAGTCCACGCCCGCCGCGGCCGCTCCCTCCGCGTCATAGAACCGGTCCCCGACCATGACGGCCTGCGCATGGTCCGTGCAGCCGAGCGCGGTCAACGCGCGGCGGACCAGCCGGTCCTTTTCCGCACTATGATCCTGAAAGTCCGGACCGATCTGCTCCGTCAGGAACGCGTCCAGCCCGAAGTGTTCGGTCACGCGCCGCGCCGTCACCAGCGGCTTGGAGGTGACCAGCGCACAGACCCGTCCGTCCGCGGTCAGGTCCCGCAGCAGTTCGAGCACGCCCGGATACGGTTCCGCCTCAAACAGGCCGACCGTGTTGTAGCGTTCCCGGTACACGCGGATCGCCTCCTCGGCGTCCTCGTCCGAAAAGCCGTAAAAATCCCGGAACGAGACATACAAAGGCGGGCCGATGAACGGCATCAGCTTTTCCCGCGGCTGCGGCCCGAAGCCGAACCGGTCCAGCGCGTGCTGCACGCAGCGCAGGATCCCGTCCTCCGACTTCAGCAACGTTCCGTCCAGATCAAAAAGGATATATCGTTTCATACGAAGCAGTATACCATAAAACGAGACGAATGTGCAGATTCTTTTGCGCTCCAGGACGCGGAGCGTCCCGGAGCGCCTTGCGGTGCCGCGCGGCACCGGCCCGCCGCTTTTGGCGGGCCCGGTTCTGCCGTTACTGCGCTGGCCCGGGCCCGGACCTGCCGTTACTGCGTGGCGCCGAGGCGCCGCGCTTTCACGTCGTAGGTCAGGAGCAGGATCCGGACCTGTCCCTTCTCCTGCTCCGGCAGGAGGAAGAAGATCTTCCCCTCCGCGAAGAACAGGAGGAAGTGCCGGTCCGTGCCCGCGATCCGGCCGAAGCGGATCTTTGTCCGCACCGCGGCCGCATCGCGCAGGCCCATGGCCGGGACCGTCCGCTGCTCGAGCGTCTCGAGCACGGCCTTCTCGAGCGCCTCCTGGCGCTCCGGCACCAGCTCCCGCCACGCAAGGCGGAGCTTTTCCTCCGTCAGCGGCGCCGTGCAGGGCGCCGCCCGGAAGAGGCTGGCCGTCATCATGTAGACGGCGTACTCCAGCTGACGGCGGGCCGCCGCGGGGTCTTTCCGGCTGTTTTCAACATTCTTCATCACACAGGTACCTCCTTTTTCAGGGTAAAAAATAAACAGTGACAAGGGCAGAATCCTCCCGGATCCTTTCCTGTTCACTGTTTCCTGTGTGTGCCCGCTCCCGCAGGCAAAACGTATCATATCACAGACCGCGGCTGTGCGCAAGTCTTTTTTGCAGGGTCTGCTGCCGCCCCGCAGGGGCTGGGGGCTTTCGGTCTTTCCCGCAAAGCGCCCGGTCCCCGCGTGCCGGGCAGCCGCTTCCACGTCTGTCCGTTCCTGCTCAGATCATGCCGGCCATCCGTTTCCTCGTCTGTCCGTCCCCGCTCAGACCATGCACCGGCGCATCGCCTGCTCGGTGATGCCCGCGTCCGTGAGCGTGCGGCGCACGGCCTCCTCCTCTTCGGGCGGCGCGCTCCAGGCCAGTCCGCACCCGGCCGAGATCTCCCGCGGCAGCGGGATCAGCCGTCCGGGCACCCCGCGGGAGAGGCAGGCCTCCTCAAACGCCATCGCGTCATGGGTCGTGAAGAACGCCACGATCAGCCGGTCTGTCTTCTGTCTCATCAGGCTGCCTGCCCTCCTTTCCTGTCCGGATCCGGTCCGCACCGTCCCGGTCATCTTTGACGGGGCGGGTCGGAAAGGCCCGGCCACGGGCCCTTCCGGCCCGCCGGCACCGGGAATTCCCGGCTTAACGGGCCTCCGGCGCGTCCCGGTTACGGACGGATGATCGTGCCGGCCTGCATCTGGGCCTCGACGATATCGTACATATTCGAGATGATGCCCACCTGCAGCTTATCCTTGAGCCCGTAGAAATCCAGGCACGTGCCGCAGGTCATGACCGTGGCGCCGGCCGCTTCCAGGCTCTTCAGATCCTCGATGGCCTTCTCGTTTTCAGTAGTCAGGTACGCGCCGCTGTTGTAGCAGATGATCTTGTCCGGGACCGTGTCCTGGCTGGTCAGCGCAAAGATGAACGCGTTCATCAGCTTCTTGCCCAGCGCCTCGTCGCCGCTGCCCATACGGTCGGAGCTCAGCACGACCACCAGGTCTTTGCGGCGCGCGTCGGGACAGCAGTTCCATCCCTCCGGCTCCGCGGCGGCCTCTTCCTTTTTGGTCACGACATGCATCACGACCTCGTATTCCTTTTCCGCCTTCTTCTCCGAATGGACCTCAAAGCCGTTATGATCCGCCAGACGCGTCAGGTTCTGCACGGCGATGTCGTTATCCACGAGGACCGTCATCACGCCGTCTTCGGTGAACTCGGCGATCGCTTTTTTTGAAGTGATGACCGGAAGCGGGCAGGCCATGCCGCGGCAGTCAACTGTCTTTTCCATCTTGATTCCTCCTCTTCCCCTTTCAGGCGGGGCGCCCTGTATACGTTTTTGTCTTCCGGCGTCTGGCCGGCTTCCCGGATGCCCGGCGCGTCCCTTCCGGGCCGCGTTCAGCCTTCATTCCGGGCGGCCGCGCTCGGCGATCTCACGGACCGCCTCGATCGCCCGGTCGGTCTCGTCTTCGGTATTGAACCAGCCGAAGCTGAAGCGGACCGCTCCCTGCTGCTCGGTCCCGAGGGCGCGGTGCATGAGCGGGGCGCAGTGCGCGCCGGCGCGCGTCGCGATCTCATAGGTCTGCGCGAGCTCGTCCGCGACCAGCGCGGAATCGAGGTCCCAGATGTTCAGCGAGACGACCGGACTGCGGTCCTCCGTGGAGAAATCCCCATAGACCGTCACGCCCGGAACATCCTTCACGCCCCGGTAGAAGCGCATCATCAGCGCGGTCTCCTTGGCCTCGATCACCTCGCGGCCGGTCTCGTTGATGTAATCGATGGCCGCGGACAGGCCCGCGATCCCGTGACCGTTCAGCGTCCCGGCTTCCAGGCGGGTCGGGTATTCGGGCGGCTGTACGGTCAGGAACGACTGTACGCCGCTGCCGCCCACCTTAAAAGGACGGATCGGGATGTCTCCGCGGATACACAGACCGCCGGTGCCCTGCGGCCCCATCAGCGATTTGTGTCCGGTAAAGCACAGGACCGAGATCTTCATCTCTTCCATGTTGATATAAGCGGCCCCGGCCGTCTGCGACGCATCCACCACGAAGAGCAGGCCGTGGTCCTCCGCGATCCGGCCGATCCGGGTCAGATCGTTCCGGTTCCCGGTCAGGTTGGACGCGTGCGTGCAGACGATGGCCTTTGTCTCGGGGCGGATCCGGCGTTCGATCTCCGCCGGGTCGATCCGGCCCGTCCGGTCCGCCGGCACCAGGTCCAGGCTCACGCCATGCTCGTTTTGGAGCCGGTAGAGCGGACGCAGCACCGAATTGTGCTCCATCTCGGTCGAGATCACGTGGTCACCGGGCTCGAATAGCCCCATCAGGGCAATGTTCAGTGCCTCGGTGGCGTTGCAGGTAAAGATCACCTGCTCCGAGGACGGGCAGCCGAAAAACGCCGCCAGCTTCGCGCGGGTCCGGTAGATGACGCGCGAGGACGTCAGGGCGCCTTCGTGCGCGCCGCGCGACGCGTTGCCGAACGTCGACATCGCGTTCACGACCGCGTCGATGACGGCCTGCGGCTTGTGCATCGTGGTGGCCGCGTTGTCCAGATAGATCATGTCATACCTCTTACAAAGGGCTGCCGGCCGCGGCCGGCAGCCCGAAGCGGGTCATCCGTCTTTTCGTGCCTGCCGACCGTCTCAGCAGTAGCGGTCCCTCCGGGAACGCAGCTGGTCCTCGAGCCCTACGATATCAAAGTATACCGCATGGTGCCGCTCGATGCAAGCCTTGGCCGCCTCCAGCTCTCCCGCTTCCACCAGAAGAGACATCCCGCAGCAGAGCCTGCCGTGCGTGACCGCCGGCGCCGGGGCGATGCGGTTCTTCACGCCCTCCTGATCCAGCAGGTCATGGAGTGCAAGGCCCTGGTCATAATTCTCAAACAGGATATAATAGCGGGTCATCAGCCGTTCAGCATTTCCACGAACGCTTCGATGCGGGTGCGGAGCTGTTCGGCGTCGGAGTCTTCGTAGTCGGTCTCCAGGCTCAGGACCGGGATGCCGGCCTCGTGCAGGGCCTGGGCCACGCCGCGCTTCTCGATGTCATACAGGCCGCAGAACTTCAGGCTGCAGTCGATGACGCCGTCCGCCTTGTACTCCTTCGCGAGCCGCAGGATATCCTCGACGCGGCCTTCGTTCGGCGTGAAGCAGGCGCAGTTGTTCTTCATATAGCGCCGGCTCAGGGCCATGAACTGCTCGTCGAGCGTGGTGCCGGTCTCATCGACCAGGTTCTCGAAGTAGCGCGTACCGGTGCACATCTCTTCGCAGACGACCACCGCGCCGCTGGTCTCGATGATGTTGTGCAGCTTCCAGTTCGGAACGGCCAGAGGCGTGCCGGTCAGCAGGATGCGCTTGGTGCCGGCCGGGACCACGGACACGCCGTCGCGGATGCGCTCCTCGAGCTCATCAGCCAGGCGGTTGCACATCTGGGCGCA
>CACXFD010000089.1 GCA_902766845.1 uncultured Lachnospiraceae bacterium
ACGGACGCGCTTCCTTGCGGATCCTGAGCGTGCCCGGACGCGTCTGGTTGCGGAACCGGATGCCGTCATCGTCATAGGTCGCTTCCGCGAACAGCACACCTTCCGGGGTCCGGGCCACTTCGACCGTCACGGTCTCTTTGTGCGTATCGTAATCATATCCGGAAGCCGACGGCGCTTTTTCCGTGATCGTATAGGTGTGCGTCCCGATCTGCGTCTCGTCGTATGTGATCAGGGCGAACCGGATGAAGCCTCCCTCGAGATTCTTCACGGTCTGCAGCACCTTGCCGTTTTCACTGAGTTCGAATTCGAACAGCCCCTCCTCGGCCGCCAGGCCGTCCAGAAGCTTGGTGCCCACCAGCTGGACCGAGGCCCGCTCGGGTGCGTATTCATTCGTGACCGACGCCTCGGCGCTCACGTTCGATACGATCGTGCCGTTGGTATCCTTCTCCTCCACGAGGATCCAGCCCTTCGGCGTCTCCTCGAAGATCTGATAGACGGTGCCGGCCGGCAGGTTCGTGAAGTAGGCCGTCTCGTTCCCGTACAGGGTCAGGAGGAACTCTCCGTCCTCCACCTGCACCTTGGTGTCCACCGGGACCATGACCGGATGCACGTCTACCAGGTACTTGGGCTTGTACGTGCCGGCCGGGATCACGTCGCCGGGCTGATAGGTGTCCGTCCCCGCGGTGCCGTAGTTATTCTCGTCGTAGACGTAGCTCACTTCCCAGTGATCGAAGGTGTAGCCGAACTTATAGAACCGGTTCTCGGGCATCACCGCGTCTTCATCCGCGCGTACGACCATATCCGGCACCGAGCCTTCCAGATACTCGCTCTGATAGCCGTAGAAGCGGATCCGGTACTGGGTCGGAATGGGCTCCCAGATCCAGACGCCCTTCATGTAGCTGCCGTAGCTGCTCATGAGCTGTTCGGGCGCGTAGGCGCTGCGCTCGTCCGCCTCCGGACGCCACAGGCCCGTGTATTCGTCATTGGCGGGCGGCGTGGGCCACAGCGGCTTTTTCGCGTTGTCCCGGATGCCGTTCCCGTAGAAGCTGAAGCCGTAGCCGGTCACGATCTTCTTCAGATTTGCGCAGCCGTCGAACATGCCGGTCATGTCCGTGGCACGGCCCGTGCTCAGCGTGCGGATCCACAGCTCTTCCAGTGCCGCGCAGCCTGCGAACAGGCGGCTCACGTCCGTGGCACGGCCGGCCTTGAAGCCGTCCAGGCTCAGCTCCGTCAGAGACGTGCAGCCGTCGAACATGCCGGCCGCGGTCAGGATCTGAGAGCCGTCCAGACGGGCCAGGTCCACCGACGTCAGCGCCGTCATGCCTGCGAACCAGCGGTCCGTATGCATCGGCCGCACGGCCTGTCCGGCCGCCACCGAGACCGACGTGATCTGCGGCGCGGCTTCGTGCCAGGGCACCTGCTCCGCCGACGCGTACGCGCCCGCGTTCTCGAAGCCGGTATAGACCGTACCGGTGAGCTGCGCGCCGGTCAGGTCCGTAAAGACGCCGGCCGCGCCGTTCTCATACGTTTCTTCACTGCGGAAGAACGTCAGCTTTCCGTTGCTGACGGCCGCATACGCCGTCCCCTTCAGCTGGTCCTCCGGGGCGATGAATTCCGCCGGGTCTTCCGTCGGGGAGGAGCTGTCCGAACCCGAACCGGAGCCTGACGAAGGAGCGTCCGAATCGTACGGCGGGGAATACGGCTGCAGCATATAGGACATCTCTTCCGGCAGATCCGGTCCGATCAGCTTCACGCGGAAGCGGAACTCCTGACCCGGATTCTCCGACGTGTCCTTCACGATCTTCGTGACGGACAGGCCGCCCGGACGAAGCGTATTCTCAAAGACCGGGAGCTCTTCACTCTCTTTCCAGCCGACCAGGTGGGGCACCACGCCCTCGGCGCCGCACTCGGGGCAGCCCGGGACACAGGTGGGCACGTAGAAGGTCACCAGCGCGCCGTGGGAGAAACCGCCGCCGAACTGCAGGCCGTAGATGGCCTGTCCGTTCTCCGGCAGCTCCAGATCCGCCTCATTGCCTTCCCTGTCCACCACGGCGCCTTCCTGTTGGGCAAACGACCGCCACATCGATTCGAGCTGCGGGTCCGCCCCGGCCCAGGTGACGTTCAGCAGCACCGGCGCGTCGATCTGACCGCCGAAGGAGATCGCCAGCTTTCCGATGCCGTACTCCCGTTCACCCTTTTCGAGCAGGGTCTGGAACGGTCCCTGCGCGGGCGGCACCAGATAATATACGACGGTGCCGTCCTCCTGCTCTACCGGTACGCTGGCGGGCATGCACTGCATACCGTTCACCAGCCGGACCGCTTTCTCCTGCAGGTACTTTTCCCCATGGCAGGTCTCGCAGGTCTCGTATTCGTATTCCGGCTCAAGCTGGCCCTGCACGAAGCTCAGCGTGCCGTCGCCGTTATCCATGACCTTGACGGAATACCCGTACAGGCTGCTGTCATAGAAGCCGGTCGGGTCCTCGCCCCGGACCTCGC
>CACXFD010000090.1 GCA_902766845.1 uncultured Lachnospiraceae bacterium
ACAGGAGAGAGAAAGAAAGGCTTAAACATGCTTGAACTGCGCGTGTATAATGTGGGAGACGGGGACGCGATCCTGCTGCGGGAACGCCGCGGGAGACGTCCAGACTATACGGTCCTCGTGGATACGGGGCGCCCGTTCGTGGAACTGTACGCCGGATCGCGGCGCAGAGACGTGCTGACGCATCTGGCCGCGGACGGCGTGGATCATCTGGATCTGATGGTGCTGACGCATCTGCACATCGATCATATGGGCTGCGCGGAGCGGATCCTGCAGCATCTGCCGGTGGCACGGATGCTGGTGGATTATCTTCCGCCGGAGGGCGCGGGCCGCGTGGAGGTGCCGGCGGATACGCCGGTCAAGGCCTCGGCGGACCTGAAGATCATCCTGAATATCTATCAGGATCTTTTGCGGGAAGCAGTCCGGCGAGGGACCGCGGTCCTGCGGCCGCGGGACCGGTCCGAAGAGGACCCGGCCTCCGGCCTCATGCTGACGGACCGCCTTCGGCTGCGGCTCTATCCGGCGCCGGAAGAGGAACTGGCCGGGCAGCAGGCGGTCTTTGACGCGCTGTATCGGGGACGGCCGGTCAGCGATGACGAGGTGTACCGGGCCGCCAAGGCGCGCAATTCGCTGGGACTGGCCCTGGTCTTCGAGTATGCGGGCGTGCGGATCGGCCTGGGCGCGGACGTATATGCCTGGGATCTGGTCCGCCGCGGTCTGGGGCCCTGCCGGATCCTGAAGATGCCGCACCACGGGGATGAAAAGTCCGCCTCGCCGGAACTGCTGGAGCAGATTCGGCCGGAGTGGGCCGTGATCTCATGCCAGATCGATCCGCCGGAGAAGAAGCACCGGCCCGCAGCGCCGACGCTGGAGCTGCTCGCCGCGTCGGTCCCGCACGTGTACTGCACCGAGAACGCCGTGTTTCCGGGCTTCCCGGCCGCTTCCTACCGCGCCGTGGGCCTGGACGTCACGGAAGAGGGCGGGATCATCCCGCGGATCGGATAACGGCGCCGCGCCGGGCGGAGGACAGCGGTGACCGGCCGGGCCGGTGAGACGGTCCCCGGACCGGAGGGCCTTGCGGCAGCAGCAAAAAAAACGATGCAGCCATGCCGGCTGCATCGTTCTTTTTTTACGGCCGTCAGTTCACGCTGCCGGCCTCGGGCGGGATGCTCTCCCGGTAGAGGCCGAGCGCGCGCACGGTGTCGCGGGATTCGGGGCGGAGCTGTTCGAACGGCGGCAGGCTGCCGTCCACGTTATCGCAGAGCCAGTCCATCGCGAGGATCTCTTCGGGCGAGAAGCCGGCTTCGTCGTTGTTGCGGAGCACGCCCTGCTGATCCCGGATCCGCGTGCGAAACGGATCGACCGTGCCGCGGATGATGCCGCTCTTGAGCATCTCGCCGAGGCAGCGGACGCCGTCCGGAAGTTTGGGGCTCCAGCGGACGTCGATGACGCCGCTGTCGAGGCCCCACCAGTAATGGATCGCCTTGCTGGCGTCCGGATCGTTCCAGACGCCGGTATCGAGGCTCCGGACGATCTTTTCATACATCTTTCCCCACTGCCAGCAGGCGGAGGCGAGCGGCAGCAGGTCGGTCCGGTCGTGGATCAGGTAGGTGCCGAGCTCGAAGCCGCTGCTGATGGTCTCGGTGCCGGGCGCCTCGCGGTTGGAGATCACGGTGACGCCGCGGTCGATCAGCTCGCGGACCGGGTCGCCGGGCAGGCAGGACCAGGCGAGCTTGACGCGGGCGCGGGGGTCGGTCATGCGCACGCCGAGGGCGAACGCGTTGATGTCCGCCGGCGTGCCGAAGATCGGATAGTTCGCGATGTAGCCGACGGTGTGTCCTTCCGCCATGGCCCCCGCGATCGCGCCGGTGATGAACTTGCATTCGTACAGCCGGCCCTGGTACATGCGCACACCGGTGTAGGGCTGGAAGAGAGCGCAGTTCAGGATCTTAACGTCCGGGTGCAGGGCGGCGGTCCGGCGGCAGGCCGGCCCCATGGCCGCGGCGGTCGCGAAGATCAGCTGCGCGCCGTCCCCGGCGGCCTCCTCGATGACGTCGAGACAGGAACGGCTGCCGGCCGTATACGTGCGGATCTCCGCACGGCTGCCGAGAGCCTCTTCAAGGTAGCGCCGGCCTTCGTCATGCGACCGGGTCCAGAGGCTCTGTTCAGGCGGCGCGGCATACACGAAGGCGATGCGGACCGTCTGCGGACGCGCATGGCCGAGAACGCGCTGCAGCAGCGGAGCTTCCTTCTCTCCGGGAGCCGTATGGAGCTCGACCGCGTCCTCGCTCCGGCGGGCCAGGATGTCCGGCCGGAGGGCCGTGAGCCGCTTTTCGAGGTCGGCCGGGGACAGGCCGCGCAGCTCCTGATAAGAAAAGACGCGCAGGCATTCGAGAAGGGCCTCGGCCGGAAGCAGGCCGTCCTGCGGCCGGTCCACCTGTTTCAGCGCGCCGCAGAAGCGGGTGAAGACGGCCTGAAAGGCGCGGCGTTCTTCCTCGGTCCAGACGTGGTCCCCGGAGAACCCGAGAGCGGCCTGCAGGCGGGCGTAGCTCCCGCACCGTTCAAACTCCACCGTATACAGACGGGAGAGGGAGTAGAACCACATGAATTCATAGTAGACCCGGACGTCCGGCTGGTCCGACCAGGCCGGGATCAGGCGCGTGACCTGAGCCGGGACCGACGGGGCGTGATAGCATTTGAGCACGCTGGCGCGCTTGTTGCCTTCCCGGACGTAAAAGCGGCCCAGGTATTCGGTGCAGCGGATCGGTTCGCGGATGCCTTCGTCGTCCAGGTGGGCGTCGCAGAGACGCATCCATTTGGCCGCGAATTCCGAGGACGGGTCCAGAAGCGGCATGAAGTTGCCGGCCAGGGCGGCCGTGCGCCCCGCGGACTGCGTGCCCACGATGCGGTCCGTCGGGATCTCCACGACCCCGAGATCCTCGGCGCCGGCGATGTCCGCGCCGCGCACGAGATCGTCCAGCACGGGCGGATACGGGTATCTGCCGGCGCGGACTGCCTCCCGGCGGTATTTCTGCCCGGCCTTCAGGGCGAGCATATATCGTTCGGTCGATTCCTGTTTCATGGTTCCTCCGTGATCTTGAATCAGAGCGTTTTCACAAGATTTCCCCCATTATAGTCAATCTTTTTGAAAAAGCAAGCCTTTTTTGGAGCGGCGCGGCCGGTCACAGTGAGGCCGGTCACAGTGAGGCCGGTCAAAACACGGCCGGTCAAAGATCGGGCCTTACAGGACGCGGAAAACGTGATATAATCGGTGCGTACGATTTCAAAAAGCGGAGGCGCGTGATGGAATACCTCGATATCGTCGATGAGCAGGGAAGACCCACCGGAGAGACCGCGGCCCGGGAAAGGGCGCATGCGGAGGGACTCCGGCACCGGACGGCGCACGTCTGGGTCGTCCGGAAAAACGGGGACCGGTGGGAGATCCTGCTGCAGAAGCGGAGCATGGAAAAGGAGTCGTTCCCGGGCCTCTATGACACGTCCTCGGCCGGTCACATCCCGGCCGGACAGGAGCCGCTGCCGTCCGCGCTGCGCGAACTGTCCGAGGAGCTTGGGATCGAGGCGCAGCCCGGCGAGCTGACCTACATCGGCCGGTTCCGGATCCGGTATGAAAAGCCGTTCCACGGCCGGCTGTTTAAGGACAATGAGGTCACCTGGGTCTATGTCTACCGCGGGAACGTGGACGCCGCGGCTCTGACGCTGCAGGCGAGCGAAGTGGACGAGGTGCGCTGGTTCGATCTCGAAGAAGTGCGCGCGGAGATTCAGCACAGCCGGGAGCGCTTCTGCGTCCCGGCCGGTACGCTGGAATTGCTGGCAGCCTGGCTGGAGCGGGCGTAAGGGCGGTCGTGTGCGGCCGGAAGAATAAGAAGAGCGGTGCGGGCTGCATCGCTCTTCTTTTGATAACATGATGTGTGAACGTGCCGGCCGAAAGACCGGCAGCTTCAGCGCCCGGGGCGGGAGATCACGGCTGCCAGCAGAAGCAGCAGGACGGCGCCGGGCCACAGCGTCCGGGTCCCGAGGTGCGGGACCAGGAAAACGGTCAGGATCGCGCCGGCAAAGAACGCCGCGAGGATCCCTGTGTATTCGAGAGCCTTTTTCAGACTCGCGCGGTCCCGAAGGACAAGGCCTTCGTAGTATTTCTCCGCGGTGCTGCGCATATTTCCGGTCACGAAGACCGAGGCGAACGCGCTCGATCCGTCAAAATGGCGGAAACTGCAGAACTGCAGCGCGGCCGCGAACGAGATCAGCGAGTTGGGCAGGACGTCGAGCATCGAATCGGGAATCAGGCCGACGATCAGAAGGAACAGCGCTTCGGCGATCAGAATGTTGCGTTTCCAGGCCCGGTGACGGTCCGCGCGCTCCGTCCGGCCGCCCCTTGTCTGCAGCAGGTGCAGGATATGGCGCGAGGCGAAGATGCCGATCCAGAAGCCTGCGACGGGCACCAGGGCCCGTCCGGCGCGGGCGTGATCTCCGGTGACCAGGCTGATCGCGAGGATCACAAAGTTTCCGGTCTGTCCGGTCGCAAACACGCCGCCTCGGACCAGAAAGGAATACGCGTCCATCATCCCTCCGACCACGGTGAGGAGCATGCCGAACCAGACCTGTTCCGTCATCGACTTTCGCGGCGTTTGCGTCATAGGGCATCCTCCTTTCCGGGATCCTTCAGCGGCCCGCATGCACCAAAGCTCACCGTCCGGGACCGCCGGTCTGCAACGGAAAACATATCATAACCGAACAGAAGAGTCAATCGGACAGGCTGTCAAAAAGCGGGCGCCGGCCCCGCTTTTGCCGCGGCTCCGGACACTTCTTACAGATTCATGTCTCTGTTGTCAAGCGGGCGGGCTTTTGTTATAATATTATCAAAGATGGGCGGCCGGCCTGTGTCCGGCCGGATCAGGCTCCGGGAGCCGTGCTTTCCGGGGCGGACAGGAGCGTATGAGCATGAGTCATCGCGTCACGGTTCCAACGGAAAAACGGACCGGCCGGCCGGCGGGAAAGACCGCATGGCGGGTCTGCTTCGGCGTCCTGACGGCCCTGTTTGCGGCTGTCCTGGAGCTCGGGAAACATACGCTTGCGGGCTGGGGCATCGGCGCGGCCGTGCTCGGCGCCTTTTACGCGCTGCGGGCCCGCGGAGGCCTGAAGCAGAAGGGACGCGGCGTGCGCCTGCTGTCCTGGGGCGGCCTGCTGGCGGCCCTCGCGGCCGTGCTGTGGGTCTCGCGCCCGCCGGTGCGCCCGGTGCCGGCCGTCGCGGAGAAGGATCCGGAGGTGACCGGCGTGATTCACGTGGCGCAGGGAGACCTGACCGGCGTGTATACAAAGGACCGGGCCGTGGAAGTCTATACCGGCATCCCGTACGCCCAGCCTCCGGTCGGAGAGCTGCGCTGGAAGGAGCCGCAGCCCGCGAAGTCCTGGGACGGCATCCTGGCCGCGGACCGCTTCGCGCCGATGTCGATGCAGACGCAGAACGCGGTGATCTACAGCTCGCTCGCGCAGATCATCGGTTATCACGATTATCAGATCTCGCTGAAGGACAACTATCGCGAGCCGGTCAGCGAGGATTCGCTGTACCTGAACATCTGGAAGCCGGCCGGGAACGTGTCGGGCTGCCCGGTGCTGGTCTACGTGCACGGCGGGTCGCTGCAGACCGGACAGCCGTGGTACGCGGATTACAGCGGCGAGGGCCTCGCGCGGCAGGGCTGCGTGGTCGTCAATATGGGCTACCGTCTCGGCATCTTCGGGTTCTTTGCGGATCCGGAGCTGGCTGCGGAATCCCTGAACGGCACCACCGGCAACTACGGGCTGCTGGACCAGATCGAGGCGCTCCGGTGGGTGCAGGAGAACATCGCCGCGTTCGGCGGGGATCCCGGGAACGTGACGCTGGCCGGGGAATCGGCCGGGTCGGCCTGCGTGACCGCGCTGTGCACGTCCCCTCTCGCGAAGGGCCTGTTCCGGCGCGTGCTCGCGGAGAGCTCCACGGTCACGGCGCCCGAGCCCGCGCATTCGTTCCGGAGCCTGGCGGACGCTTTTAAGGCCGCGGAGGAGACCAAGGAGCGGCTCGGCGTCCGTTCGATCGAAGAACTGCGGGCCCTGCCCGCGGAAAAGATCGCCGGCGAGCTGTCCGTGCACCATCACATCACGGTGGACGGCTATGTGCTGACCGAAACGCCGTTCCGGTCCTATCAGAAGGGCATCCATAATGAGGAAGCCCAGCTGCAGGGCTATAACCGCGAGGAGGCCGCGCCGTTCATCCTGTTTGGCCAGGCAAACCTCAAGAACTATGAAGAGAAGATCCGGCGCGCGTTCCCGGGAACGTACGCGGATGAGGTACTGGCGCTGTATCCGGCGTCCACGGACGCCGAAGCAAAGCGGAACTGGGCCGATATCTACTCCGCGGTCCTCTTTTCCTACGGTCACCGGTGCTGGGCGCGTCAGGCGGCGCAAAACGGAATTCCGGCCTACACCTACCTGTTTACGAAGACCAACGGCCGCCTGGGCTGCTGGCACAGCGGGGAAGAGGTGTACTTCTACGGCAACATCCCCGCCGGGTCCCGCCTGTACGATGAGGCGGACCGGGATCTTTCCCGGATCATCACCGGGTACGTCGTGAACTTCATGAAGACCGGGGATCCGAACGGGGAAGGCCTGCCGGCCTGGCCGGCCTTCAACGGGTCTGAGACCGTGCAGGAGCTCGGGGAGACCGTGGGACCGCAGACATCGCCGTTCGCGCCGGTCCACGAGGTCCTGGACCGGATGTATCAGTTCCGGGCGGAAGAGTAAAAAAGCTGCCCGGCCGGAGCCGGGCAGCCGGAGAGCAGACGGCCGGAGGGCGGGCTGCAGAGAGCATGCAGCCCGTCCCGGCCTTGCAATAGACTGATCCCAAAGGAGGAAAACAAACATGGCAGATCGTATCGTACTCAATCCCGTATCCTATCACGGCCACGGAGCTATTGAGAACATCGTTCCCGAGCTCGAGCGCCGCGGCTGCCAAAAGGCCCTGGTCGCCACCGACCCCGATCTTCTGAAGTTCGGCGTCGCGAAGAAGGTCACGGACCTGCTGGACGAAGCGGGCTTTGCGTATGAAGTCTACAGCGACATCAAGGCCAATCCGACCATCGAGAACGTGCAGCACGGCGT
>CACXFD010000091.1 GCA_902766845.1 uncultured Lachnospiraceae bacterium
ATGGAAGACGCGCTCGCTGGAAAGGAAGCTGATGTCGTGCACACGGATCCCCTCGCGGTAGCAGCTCTCCTCGAGAGGATAGTTCAGCGCGCCGCGCAGGATGGACAGGATATTGGCCGAGGTCAGCTGTCCCTGCTCGCGGAAATAGCGCAGCATGCGGGACGTGGAGGCCAGCAGGCAGTGATAGACCTCATACCCGACCACTTCCGGGCGGTCCATCAGGCGGCTGGTATCCGGATGTGACGCCACGTAGTAGCGGTTCTGCATCTGTCCCCCGGTCAGTTCATAGCAATCCAGCTCTCCGTCCGTAAAGACCGGTGTGAGCCGCACATCGTTCCAGTGTTCCATACGTTCCTCCGAAAAATGGCTATAAAATAACCGGCCGATCTGGATTGGGATCGGCCGGATGAGTGCCCTTCACAATACTACAGGAAGAGGCCTTCCTTGTCAAGAAAAAAAACAGCGTTTTTTGCGGCGGGAATTTTGTGAAAAATCACCAGCGCCGCGCAGCCGGGTCAATGACCTTTTTCAGCCAGTCTCTTGGCGTAGTCGAGCGCCTGACGGACCTGCGGGATCAGCAGGACCAGCGCGGTGATGCCGCCTTCCGCGGCCAGATACGCGCCGTTATAGCCGAGCGAGTACACGAGAGGGCTCATGGTCTCGGGCGCGTAGGCGCTGAAAAAGATCAGGCCGGACAGGACCGCGAAGCACAGGCGCCCCAGCACCCCGATCACATAGCCGATCACGAGGCCGTATTTCTTATCATGGCCGAGGCCGGACAGACCCAGCGCCGTGAACGCGAGGACGTAATCGAACAGCAGCTGCGGCAGCGAGATCACGTACGGATCGACGGCCATCTGCAGCAGGCCGTATGCCAGCGCGCTCATCAGGCCGGCCGCGAGGCCGAACCAGTAGCCGATCAGGCAGACGAACAGCATCGAGAACAGCGTCACGGAGCCGCCCATCGGCATCTTGAACAGCTTGATGTTGCTGGCCGCGAACGCCAGCGCGAGCATCAGGGCGGACACAGCCATCTGGCGCACGTTGACACGGCCCTGATGGCGTTTGCCGTAGACGGCGCCGGCCAGGATCAGCAGGCCGATGATCAGCAGGGCGATCGCGGTGTAGCCGATCATGTTCGGCATGTAGATGAAACCGCCGTAGCCGTCATCGACTTTGTCAGCAAAGAACAGCAGGAACTTTTCCATAAAGGACCTCCTTTGGGGTGGCAGGTCATGCGTACGTAAAAAAGAGCATGCGCAAGGCGCATACTCCCGGTGATTCGTATGAGTATCTCCCTACGACGGCATGATCCGTATCAGGTATGTGGGTCGGAACGATGCAGTTCCCTCTCAGCCGGTACGCCGACTCCCCAGAACGATGTTGATTATAGCAGACCGGCGCGCGTGCGTCAAGCCCCGAAATGCACGGCGGTCCACACCGCCAGCGCGGCCTGCAGGCAAAGCAGCGCCGGCACCGTGAACGTGAACTTCTTTTTGCGGGTCTTATGGCGGAACGCGGCCATCGCGAGCAGGGCCCCGGCCGCGCCGCCGCAGGCAGCCAGAGCAAGGAGCGTGCGCTCCGGCACGCGCCAGGCGTCCCGGACGGCCCGGCGTTTATCGAGGCCGTAGACGAAGAAGGCGATAAAGGACATCAGGGCATAGATCGCGAGCAGGATGTGAAGCGGGTCCATGGAAGGCTCCTTGGTCGGTGATATCCGAATCATACGCGCGAAAAGAACTGCCGTCAAGGGCCGCTCATCCGAACGCGCAACGCGCGTTCGGCACGCGGGCTCGCTCGTGGCTTCACCTCGCTGAGCCCCCGCCTGTCGGCGGGCGCTCCCGCAACGTAAAAAGAGCCGCTCGCGAGCAAGCTCGCGGCGGCTCTCTTTTTACGTTGCTGCGCGCTGACGCGCGCTCAGCGAGGTGAGGTCACTCACTTCGCTTTCGCGATCATTCGCCCCACAGACCCTTCTGGAGGATGTCCATGGCCTGCTCAGCAGTGATCTCGCCCTTCAGAGCCTGACCGACGGTCTGAGGCCACAGCGGAGCGATCCACTCGGTGGTGTTCGGGACGATCGGCAGGATGCCGGCGAAGTCCTGACCATCGATGGAGATCTGCATGAAGCGGTTGGAAAGGATCTCTTCGTTCTTCTGGGCTTCCAGAGCGACCGGGACGTTGCCGGTGCCGGCGCACCAAGTGGTCTCGCCTTCGCCCGCGCACAGATACTTCATCCATTCGAACGCAGCATCCTTATGCTCGGAACGCTTCAGCATGACGACTTCGGTGTCACCAAGGGAGGTCCAGCGACCCTTGTCAGATTTCGGGAACGGGAACGCGGAGACATCGTCACCGAATTTCTCCATAACGTTCTTGGAAGTTCCGATGTGCTGGATGGTCATGTTGGTCAGGCCCTTGTAGTAGGCGTCCATGATCTGCTGATAACCATCTTCGGGAGCGGACTTCGGAGCATAACCCTTCTGGTAGATGTCGATGAAGTCCTGCATGCCCTGCACGCCTTCCGGAGTGTTCATGTGCTCGAAATCAGCACCGCGGGCATGGATGAAGGAACCCCAAGGCTCCTGGCCGCCGTTGGAACCGCGCATGCCGTAGCCGTAGATCTGCTGGCCGTCGTTCACGCCTTCGAAGGTACCGGTGGTCTTCGCGATGGCATCCAGGAACTCTTCATAGTTCGTGGGCAGCTCGACGCCGGCAGCCTTGTAATAAGAAGGACGATAGTAGACGTACAGGACCTGAACGTTCCAAGGCATCAGATACAGCTTGCCATCGGTGGAAGCGCCGCGGAAGGTGTCATAGAACACCTGGGCGATGCCGTCCTTGCCGTCCCAGTTGTTGATGTAGTCATCCAGGGGCTCGAGGACTTCGTTCTCTTCGAAGGCCGGCAGAGCCGTGACCTTGAAGCCGGCAGTGTCGGGGCCGCCGCCGCCGAGCACGGTGTTCAGCAGGTTGGTGCTGTAGCCGCCGCCTTCCCAAGGGATGATCTCAAGTTTGACCTTGATGCCGTACTCATTGGTCTCGTTGAAGGACTTCACGATACCCTGCATGATCTCGGTATGCATATCGGAGTCGGACCAGAACCAATGGGTGATCTCGCAGGGCTCGATAGCCGGGGCCGCTTCGGTCGGAGCTTCCGTAGCCGGAGCTTCCGTCTTGGGAGCTTCCGTCTGAGGAGCCGCCGTCGTCTCGGGCGTCTTCTGGCCGCAGGCAGCCAGGAGGCCGACGACGAGGACCATAGCCATGAGCAGAGCTACGATCTTCTTGATGTTTTTCATTTGTAACCCTCCTTTTAATTTATATAAACCCTTGATGGGTCTATATGTTCGGTGTTCAGCGGACGGCGTCCCGTCCCCGCGGGCAAAGCCGGTCAGCCCAGCAGGCGGATCTTCTGCTCCGCCGCGGCCTGCACGTCCGGCATGGCCTGCTGCATGATCCGGATGCGGTCAAAGATCTCCGGATCCGCTTCCATGACCCGGCGCATCCCGTGGCCGAAGGCCAGCCGCAGGCAGGTGCCCAGGTTGATCTTCTTGATGCCGGCATGGGACATCTTCGTCAGGTCCTCATCCTTGGCGCCCGAAGCGCCGTGGATGACCAGCGGCACGTCCACAGCCTGCTGGATGGCGGCGATGCGGTCATACTGGATCACGGCCTTCTGTTCCGTCATGCGGTGCACGGTCCCGACCGACACGGCCAGGCAGTCCACCCCGGTGGCCTCGTAGAAGCTCTTCGCTTCTTCCGGCTCCGTATACCGGTGCTTCGCCTTCATGTTCGGATCCGAATAACCGACCGAACCGATCTCCGCTTCCACGGAAAGCCCCTGCGCGTGCGCGAGCTCCACGACCCGGCGCGTCTTTTCCACGTTCTCGGGGATCTCGAGCTGGGAGCCGTCGAACATGACCGACGAAAAGCCCGACGCGATGGCTTCCTCGATGGCGCCGATCTCCACCGCGTGGTCCAGATGGACCGCCACGGAGACCTTCGCGTCTTCCGCCATCTTCCGCAGCAGCGGTCCCAGATAGCGGAGCGGCATATGGGCCGCGGCGTCACGGTTGATCATCAGGGCGACGCCTTCTCCGGTCGCTTCCCCGGCGCGGATGACCATCAGGGCATCCTCATAACCGAATACGTTAAAGCCGGCCAGCGCGTGATCTTTCTTCTCCCGGAACAGATCCTTCAGAGTTACGAGCACGCGGTCACCTCCCGGCCCTGAATATTGTTACCTTTTAGTAATCTTGGATACTTTTTGAGTAACTGTAAGGGCTTACCACATCATAAGATAGCACAGCCTCCTTGCTATGTCAATCCGCGTGTTCACAAATTATTCAAACTTTCTTTGTGGAACTTCCACAAAAAACGGCCGTCCCGAACGGGACGGCCGCAAACCCTTTTATACAGTTTGACTTACGGGCAGATGATCTCCACTCCTTTTTCCTTCAGGAAACGCTCCATCTCAGGTTCCGGATGCCGGTCGGTCACAATGCCGGTCAGCTGTTCCGGACTGCAGTAGGTGATGGGGCGGCTCACACCGAACTTCACCGACGCGAGGCACAGGTACTTGCGGTCCACGCGCTCGGCGATGTATTTCTTCAGCGTGTACTCCCAGGCG
>CACXFD010000092.1 GCA_902766845.1 uncultured Lachnospiraceae bacterium
AGATGATGGAGCTGATCCGCTCGGGCGTGCCCAACATCATCTGCACCCAGCCGTTCGGCTGTCTGCCCAACCACATCGTGGGCAAGGGCGTGATCAAGGAGCTGCGGAGCGCGAACCCCGAAGCCAATATCATCGCGGTCGATTACGACCCGGGCGCGAGCGAGGTCAACCAGCTCAACCGCATCAAGCTGATGCTGGCCGCCGCGCAGCAGAAGCTCCTGTAAAAGAAAAGGGCGGGCCCCGCGGGGCCTGCCCTTCTGCTTTTCAGTTCATTCTTTTTTTGCACCGGCCTCCCGCAGCCGGACCGCTCCGGCCGTTACCGGGAGATCACCTCGGCGCCGTCCTCGGTCACGAGGATCTGGATCTCCCACTGCGCCGAATCGCTGCCGTCCTCGGTGCGCACGGTCCATCCGTTGCCTTCATCGACCCAGACGTCGGGGCCGCCCGCGTTCACCATCGGCTCGATCGTGAACATCAGGCCCGGCACCAGCAGCATCCCGGTGCCGCGCACGCCGCAGTAGCCGACCCACGGATCTTCGTGGAACTCCAGTCCCACGCCGTGTCCGCCGATCTCGCGGACCACATGGTAGCCGTACTGATGCACGTAGTCATGCACGGCCTGGCTCATATCCCCGAGGAAGCCCCAGGGCTTCACGGCTTCCAGTCCCTTCTGCACGCTCTCCTTCACGACACGCACGAGCTGCTCGCGCTCGGGCGAGACCTGTCCGATGCAGAACATCCGCGACGAATCCGAGAAGTACCCGTCCAGGATCGTCGAGCAGTCCACGTTGATGATATCCCCGTCCTTCAGGACCTCGTTCGCGTCCGGGATCCCGTGGCAGACCACGTCGTTGACCGACGTGCAGACGCTCTTCGGAAAACCCTCGTAATTCAGCGGGGCCGGGATCGCGCCCATCTCCGTGGTGACGCGGTAGACCCAGTCGTCGATCTCCTGCGTGGTCACGCCCGCGCGGATGTGCTCCGCCACGTAATCCAGCGCGGCCATGTTCACCTGCGCGCTCGCGCGGATCTTCTCCACCTGCGCCGGCGTCTTCAGAAGATCCCGCCGCGGGACCTCGTGGCCCTGGCGCTTATACTGCCAGATCTTCTGGTCAAAGGCCTCGTGGCACTGTTTGTATTTGCGTCCGCTCCCGCACCAGCACGGGTCGTTTCTTCCGAGTTTCAGCATGGGTCCTCCTTACGCGTCCAGCACGCTCATGTCCAGCCGGTCGAATCCGGCCAGCAGGCGCTTCACCAGGGCGATCATGCGGTCGCAGTCGCCGGGCCGCTCACCCTCCATATTCAGCGGCATCAGCGGATCGTGCAGCGACATGCGCAGCAGCAGCCAGCCGCGGATCTCCTCGCCGGCAAACGAGAGGCGGATGCCTTCGTAGGACGGCTCGACGACGGTCAGCCCGGCCTCGATCGCCCGCGTCCGGAACGCCTCCAGCACGTCTGCTCCGTACGCGCCGAAGTCTTCCCCGCTGATCTTCATGCGGAACTCCCGCTCGTCAAAACCGGCCGGCAGGTCTTCGATGTAAGACGCCAGCTCCCGGCCCTCCCGCTTCGCGCGCGCGAGCGCGATCAGGAGCTTGACGGCCAGATAGGCGCCGTCATCAAGGAAATAATTCTCCGACAGCGCGCCGTGGCCCGACGTCTCGATGGCCAGCGGAGACACCGTGCCTTCCGCGTTCAGACGGCGGCTCTCGTTGATCACGTTCTTGTATCCGCGTTTGAACCGGTGATGCTTCAGTCCCAGATGGCCTTCAAGGAACGCGGTCAGCCGGTCGCTGGTCACCGAATCGGTCACGATGGTCCCGCCCGGATAGTCCGGCGCGATGATCGCCGCGATCATCGCGATGATCGCGTCGCGGTTCACCTCCGAGCCGTCCGGCAGCACCGCGCTCATGCGGTCCACGTCGGTATCGAAGATGATGCCGAGATCCGCGTGGTTCGCCAGCACCGCGTCCCGGATGGAGGCCATGGCTTTTTTATCTTCGGGGTTCGGGATATGGTTCGGGAACATGCCGTCCGGCTCCAGGAACTGGCTGCCCGACGTGTCAGCGCCCAGCGGCTCCAGCACGTCCCGGACAAAGAAACCGCCCGCGCCGTTGCCGGCGTCCGCTACGATATGCAGGCCGGCCAGCGGATGCTCGCGCTCCGCCTCCGTCATCTCCGTCCCGGCCGCCACGCCCGCGCGGATCTTTTCCCGCAGGCTGGCCGTATACAGCGCCAGCGTATCTTCCGGATCCGCAAGGCCGCCCTCGTCTTTGGGCTCCAGCGTCTTGGCCGTCTCGAGGAGCCACCGGATGTCCGTCTTTTCCAGGCCGCCGTCCGCGTCAAAGAACTTGAGTCCGTTGCGGTTGAACGGCAGATGGCTGGCCGTGATCATGATCGAGCCCGTGAACATGGTCTCGGGAAAGACCGTGGTCATGAACATCGACGGTGTGGAAACGAGGCCGCAGTCCACGGCCCGCGCGCCGCAGGCGCTGATCCCGTCAAAGACGCCGCGCGCGATCGCGTCCGCGGTGATCCGGGAATCATGGCCCACGCCGATATCCATCTCTTCGGGACTCACGCCCTTTTTATCGGCCAGCCAGCGTACAAACGCCTGGGCGATCACATTGGCCCGTTCCGGCGTCAGATTGATATGCTGTCCTTCGACGCCTTCCGCGGCGATGCCGCGCACGTCGCTCCCGTTCTGCAGTTTGAGCAGATCTTCCATGGTTTTGACCTCCCTGAAAATGGTCCGCTCGCATCATACCACATTTTTGGGCCAAGAACAATAAAAAGCCGTGACAAATCGCACGGCATCTGATAAAATGGGGTTTTGTGATGGCATGCCCGCCCGGATGCGGGCCCGTAAGGAGGTCTTTATGGCAAGTTATTCCGATTCGCAGCCGAACATGGCGCGCGGCCTGATGGGCGCGGCCCTCGGCGCGGCTTTCAATATCCTGATCTGGATCGTCATCGGGAGCTTCAATATCCCCGGCAGCATCTCCGGCTGGATCTGCTCGCTGATCGCGATCTACCTGTACGAGTACTTCGGCGGCAAGGTGGAGAAGAAGGCCGTGCTCTGGATCGCCCTGATCTGCGTCGTCTTCCTGCTGCTCGCGAACTTCATCTTCTGGTCCTGGCAGATCACGGTCGGGCTGAACGCCCAGGCCGGGGAGCGCGCTTACAGCATCCTCGAAGGCATGAAGCGGTTCCCGTCCTTCCTGAAGCAGGATCCGGAATTCGCGATCTCGCTGGTCATCCGTGACGTGATCGTGTCGCTGGGCCTGTGCGCGGTCGGCATGGTCGCGAACCTGATCCCGAAATTCCGCCGTCAGGCGGAGGCGGAGCAGGAAGCCCAGGCCGCGCAGTATGACCGCAAGTACATCGAGAAGAAGAATAAGAAGAAGTGATCCGCTGACGATCATCATCCAAACAAAAAAAGCGGTACGGCAGGGCAAAAGGCCCGTTCCGTACCGTTTTTTGATTCAACCGCGGCTTCCCGGCACGCCGGATCCGGCGCCTTGCCTCTCCGGCATGGTCGCTCCCGCCGCCCTGTC
>CACXFD010000093.1 GCA_902766845.1 uncultured Lachnospiraceae bacterium
ATCCGCAAGGGCCTGGGACTGTTCGCGAACCTGCGCCCAGCCTGGCTCTATCCGGAGCTGGCCGCGGCCTGCCCGCTCAAGGAGGCGCAGACCAAAGGAGGCTTCGACCTCGTGATCTTCCGCGAACTGACCGGCGGCCTGTATTTCGGCGAACGCTGGACGCGCGAAGTGGACGGCCTGCGCACCGCCGTGGATACGCTGACGTATAATGAGAACGAGATCCGCCGCATTGCGGTCAAGGCCTTCGAGGCGGCCCGCGGCCGCCGTGGCAAGGTCACGAGCGTGGATAAGGCGAACGTGCTGGATTCCTCGCGCCTGTGGCGCGCGGTCGTGACCGAGGTCGCGCAGGAGTATCCGGACGTGCAGCTCGAGCATATGCTTGTGGATAACTGCGCGATGCAGCTGGTCCATGACCCGGGCCAGTTCGACGTGGTCCTGACCGAGAACATGGTCGGGGACATCCTGTCGGATGAGGCCAGCATGATCACCGGCTCCATCGGCATGCTGCCGAGCGCGAGCCTCGCGGAGGGCCGGATGGGCCTGTATGAGCCCAGCCACGGTTCCGCGCCGGACATCGCCGGCCAGAACAAGGCCAACCCGCTGGCCACGATCCTGTCCGCGGCCATGCTGCTGCGGTATTCGCTGGGCCTTGCGGAGGAGGCGGACGCGGTGGAAGCGGCCGTCGCGCAGGTCCTGAAGGACGGCTTCCGCACCGGGGACATCTGGTCGGAAGGCACCGTGCGCGTCAGCTGCACCGAGATGGGCGCGCTGGTCACGGAGCGGATCTGAGAGGGATAGACAGAAGCGTTTCACGGAAACCGATCAACAGGACCGGTCGACAGAGACTTGGATCGACAGAGACCGATAGACAGAACAGACAGCAAAAGGAGAGAGACCGCCATGAAAAGTGATTCCGTCAAGGTCGGCATGCAGCAGGCGCCGCATCGTTCGCTGTTCAATGCCCTCGGCATGACCAAAGAAGAACTGTCGAAGCCGCTCGTCGGCATCGTCAGCTCCTATAACGAGATCGTGCCCGGCCATATGAACCTGGATAAGATCGTCGAGGCCGTCAAGCTCGGCGTCGCGATGGCGGGCGGCACGCCCGTCGTCTTCCCGGCCATCGCGGTCTGCGACGGCATCGCGATGGGCCATATCGGCATGAAGTATTCGCTGGTGACCCGCGACCTGATCGCGGACTCCACCGAAGCCATGGCGATCGCGCACGCGTTCGACGCGCTGGTCATGGTCCCGAACTGTGACAAGAACGTCCCCGGCCTTCTGATGGCCGCGGCGCGCGTGAACGTCCCGACCGTCTTTGTCTCGGGCGGGCCGATGCTGGCCGGCCACGTGAAGGGCCGCAAGCGGAGCCTGTCGAGCATGTTCGAGGCCGTCGGCTCCTACAGCGCCGGCACGATGACCGCCGAAGATGTGGAAGAATTCGAAGAAAAGGTCTGCCCGACCTGCGGCAGCTGCTCGGGCATGTATACCGCGAACAGCATGAACTGCCTGACAGAGGTCCTCGGCATGGGCCTGCAGGGCAACGGCACCATCCCGGCCGTGTATTCGGAGCGCATCAAGCTCGCCAAGCACGCCGGCATGAAGGTCATGGAGCTGCTGGAGAAGAACATCCGGCCGCGTGACATCATGACCGAAAAGGCGTTCCTGAACGCGCTGACCGTGGACATGGCGCTCGGCTGCAGCACCAACTCGATGCTGCACCTGCCGGCCATCGCGCGCGAAGCGGGCGTGGACCTGAACATGGACCTTGTGAACGAGATGAGCGCGAAGACGCCCAATCTGTGCCACCTGGCGCCGGCCGGCCCCACCTACATGGAAGACCTCAACGAGGCGGGCGGCGTCTACGCGGTCATGAATGAACTGGACAAGAAGGGCCTGATCTACAAGGATCTGATCACGGCCACCGGAAAGACCGTCGGCGAGAACATCGCGGGCGTCCGGAATAAAGATCCCGAAGTCATCCGTCCGATCGATAATCCGTATTCGGAGACCGGCGGCATCGCGATCCTGAAGGGGAACCTCGCGCCCGATACCGGCGTGGTCAAGCGTTCGGCCGTGGCGCCGGAGATGCTGACGCACGAGGGACCGGCCCGCGTCTTCGACTGCGAAGAGGACGCGATCGAGGCCATCAAGGGCGGGAAGATCGTCCCCGGCGACGTGGTCGTGATCCGCTATGAAGGCCCGAAGGGCGGCCCCGGCATGCGCGAGATGCTGAACCCCACGAGCGCCATCGTCGGCATGGGCCTCGGCTCCACCGTGGCCCTGATCACGGACGGCCGGTTCTCGGGCGCGTCCCGCGGCGCGGCCATCGGCCATGTGTCGCCGGAAGCGGCCGTGGGCGGACCCATCGCGCTGGTGGAAGAGGGCGATATCATCCGGATCGACATCCCGAACAATGCGCTCGACGTGCTGGTATCGGATGAGGTCCTCGCGCAGCGCCGCGCGAAATGGCAGCCCCGGGAGCCCAAGGTGAAGACCGGCTATCTGGCCCGCTACGCGGCCATGGTCACCAGCGGGAACCGCGGAGCGGTCCTGGAGATCCCGAAGAACAACTGACCTGATTTTCGGCAAAGGAGGTCATTATGCAGCTGAACGGCTCGGAGATCCTGATCGAATGTCTGAAGGAGCAGGGCGTGGATACCATATTCGGGTATCCGGGCGGTGCGATCCTGAACATTTATGACGCGCTGTATACGCGCGGCGACGGCATCACCCATGTGCTGACCAGCCATGAGCAGGGCGCCTCGCACGCGGCGGACGGCTACGCCCGCGCCACCGGAAAGGTCGGCGTGTGCTTCGCGACGTCCGGACCCGGCGCGACCAACCTCGTGACCGGCATCGCGACCGCGTACATGGATTCGATCCCGATGGTCGCGATCACCGCGAACGTCGGCACGACGATGCTCGGTAAGGATTCGTTCCAGGAGGTCGATATCCAGGGCATCACGATGCCGATCACCAAGCATAATTACATCGTCAAGGACGTGGAGCGGCTGGCGGATACCGTGCGCCGGGCCTTCGCGATCGCCCGGACCGGCCGTCCGGGCCCGGTCCTCGTGGATATCACGAAGGATGTGACCGCGGCCGTGACGGAATATGAACGCAAAGAGCCCGAACCGGTCCTGCCGGTCACGAAGGACATCCGCGAGGAGGACATCCGCGCGGCCTTAATGCTCCTCGAGAGCAGCGTCAAGCCCGTGATCTTCGCGGGCGGCGGCGTGATCAGCTCGAATGCCGCCAAGGCGCTGGCCGCGTTCCAGGAGCTGCTGGACGCGCCGGTCGTGGACAGCCTGATGGGCAAGGGCGGCTTTGACGGCACGCGTCCCGAATACCTCGGGATGCTCGGCATGCACGGCACCAAGACCGCCAACTACACGGTCACGGCCGCGGACCTGCTGGTCGTCGTGGGCGCGCGGTTCTCGGACCGTGTCGTCGGAAACGCGAAGGCCTTTGCGAAGGGCGTGAAGATCCTGCAGATCGATGTGGACGCCGCGGAGATCGACAAGACCATCCCGACGGATGTCTCCGTGATCGGAGACGTGCGCGCGGTCCTGCACATCCTGAACGAGCGCCTGCCCCGGCAGGACCACCGCCACTGGATGGAGGACGTGCAGGCGCTGAAGCGGAAATACCCGCTGCAGTATGACCATTCGGTCCTGACGGGCCCCGGCGTGATCGAGAAGCTGTATGAGATGACGGACGGGCAGGCCATCGTCTCGACCGACGTGGGCCAGCACCAGATGTGGGCGGCCCAGTATTATAAGTTCCGCCAGCCGCGCCAGCTCCTGACGAGCGGCGGCCTCGGGACTATGGGCTACGGCCTCGGAGCGGCCATCGGCGCCAAGGTCGGCATGCCGGACAAGACGGTCGTGAACATCGCCGGCGACGGCTGCTTCCGCATGAACATGAATGAACTGATGACCGCGGCGCGCAACCGGATCCCGATCGTCCAGATCGTGCTGAACAACCATGTGCTCGGCATGGTGCGCCAGTGGCAGGACCTGTTCTACGGCAAGCGCTATTCCGCGACCGTGATCGACGACCAGGCGGATTTCGTCAAGATCGCCGAGGGCATGGGCGCGCAGGGGCGGCGCGTTACCACGCCCGAGGAATTCGAAGCCGCGCTGGCGGCCGCGCTGGCCGCGGACGGGCCGTTCGTGATCGACTGCCAGATCGGAAAGGACGACAAGGTCTTCCCGATGGTGGCCCCGAACGCGCCGATCGCAGAAGTATTTGATCAGACGGACCTGGAGAAATGAGTTTTATCGAAGTTGACAATGTGATCCACGATTATGTGTCGGAGACCGAAGAGGGCGGGGAGGTAACACTCCGTGCCCTCTCCGGCGTTTCATTCACCGTGCAGGCCGGCGAGTTCATCGCGATCCTCGGCCACAACGGCTCCGGCAAATCCACGCTCGCCAAGCACATCAACGCCCTGCTGACGCCCACCGAGGGCACGGTCTGGGTGGACGGACGCGACACGCGGGCGGAAGAGGAGCTGCTGAAGATCCGCAAGACGGCCGGCATGGTGTTCCAGAACCCCGACAACCAGATCATCGCGTCGATCGTGGAGGAGGACGTGGCGTTCGGACCCGAGAACATGGGCGTGCCGGAAGAGAAGATGCTGCGCCGCGTGGACGAGGCCCTGCAGACCGTCGGCATGACGGAGCGCCGGCACCAGTCCCCGAACCGCCTGTCGGGCGGCCAGAAACAGCGCGTCGCGATCGCGGGCGTGCTCGCGATGCGGCCCAAGTGCATCGTCCTGGACGAGGCCACGGCCATGCTGGATCCGAAGGGACGTCAGGAAGTCCTGAAGACCGTGAGCCGGCTGAATAAGGAAGAGGGAATCACGATCCTCCTGATCACGCATTACATGGAAGAGGTGCCGCTCGCGGACCGCGTGATCGTGATGGACGGCGGGCAGATCCGCATGACCGGTACGCCGCGCGAGATCTTTGCCCAGTGGGACCTGCTGAAGGAACTGCGCCTGACCGTGCCGCAGATCACGGAGCTGGGCCATACGCTGAAGGCGGACGGGCTGCTTTCGGCGCCGTGCGTGCTGACTGCGCAGGAACTGGCGGAGGAGATCTGCCGCGAGCATCCCGCGGCACGGTCGGAGCTGCAAACGGCCGCGGAGCCGGAAACGCAAGCGACTGCCCGGAAGGCGGACGAGCAAACGTCTGCAGGGCAGGCAGGGCCGGAAACGGCCGCTGACGGCCCGGAAAACGCCGCGGGCGGGACTGTGTCCGTATCGGATGAAAAAACCGCTCCTGAGGCCGCTGACGGGCCTTCCGGGGCATCCGGACAGGCCGCCGCGCCCGAAGAGGCGCGGGACGTCCCGGTCCTCTCGCTCGAAAAGGTCGGCTATGCGTACGAGGCCGGCACCACGATGGAGCGCTGGGCGCTCGAAGACATCAACATCGATATCTATGCGGGCCAGTTCATCGGCCTGCTCGGACATACCGGATCCGGAAAATCCACGCTGATCCAGCACCTGAACGGGCTCGTGAGGCCTGCCAGAGGCCGGGTGCTGTACCGCGGCGAGGACATCCACGGCAAGGACTTTTCCCTGCGCGGCCTGCGCGGGAAAGTGGGCCTCGTCTTCCAGTATCCGGAATATCAGCTGTTTGAAACGGACGTGATCACGGACGTTTGCTTCGGACCTAAGAATCTGGGGCTGTCCGCGCAGGAGTGCACGGCCCGCGCACAGAAAGCGCTGCAGGCCGTGGGCCTGCCCGAGAAGGCCTGGAAAAAGTCCCCGTTCGAACTGTCGGGCGGGCAGAAGCGGCGCGCGGCCATCGCCGGCGTGCTCGCGATGGAGCCCGAGATCCTGATCCTGGACGAGCCGACGGCCGGACTGGACCCGGCCGGACGGGAGGAGATCCTCGGCCGCATCGCGGCGCTGCACCGCGAGAAAGGCATCACCGTGGTGCTGGTCTCGCACAGCATGGAGGACGTCGCGCGCATGGCGCAGCGGATCATCGTGATGGACCACGGGCACGTCTTCATGGACGGTCCGGCGCGGGAGATCTTCATCCGCACGCAGGAGCTCGAAAAGGTCCACCTCGGTTCTCCGCAGGTCACGTACGCGCTGCAGGCGCTGCGCGCGCAGGGCGTGCCGGTGCCGCCGTCGGCCCGGACCGTCGCGGAGGCGGCCGGATACATCCGGCAGGCGCTCGGCGCGGCTAAGGCCGGGGAGGTGACCGCATGAACGGGATCACGATCGGCCAGTACTACAATGTGGATTCGGTCATCCACCGGCTGGACCCGCGCGTGAAGCTGTTCGCGACGCTGGTCTACATCGTTTCGCTCTTCATCGCGAAGTCGCCCGCGGCCTATGTGCTCGCGTTCGCGTTCCTCGCGCTGTATATCGGGCTGTCCCGCGTGTCGGTCAAATATATCGTGCGCGGCCTCAAGCCCATCGTGTTCCTGTTGCTGATCAGCGTGCTGTTCAACCTGTTCCTGACCAAGGGAGAGGTGGTCCTGCGGATATGGAAGCTGCAGATCACGCGCGAAGGCATCGTCTTTTCGGCTTATATGGGCCTGCGGCTGATCCTGCTGATCGTCGGCGCGTCGATGATGACCTACACGACCACGCCCAACCAGCTGACGGACGGCCTGGAGCGGAGCTTCCGCTTCCTGAACGTGATCCACGTGCCGGTGCACGAGATCGCGATGATGATGTCGATCGCGCTGCGTTTCATCCCGATCCTCGTCGAGGAGACCGATAAGATCCGCAAGGCGCAGATGGCGCGCGGCGCGGATTTCGAGAGCGGGAACATCATACGCCGCGTCATGAACATGATCCCGCTGCTGATCCCGCTGTTCATTTCGGCCATCCGCCGGGCCACGGACCTGTCGATGGCCATGGAAGCCCGGTGCTATCACGGCGGGGAAGGGCGCACGCGCCTGCACCCGCTGCGCTATCACGGAGCGGACCGGATCGCGTACCTCGTGATCCTGGCCTATCTGGCCGGCATGATCCTGCTGCGCGTGTTCGGGATCTGAGGCGGCCGCGGAGCCGAAACAGGCAGCTGCGGGAGAGGTAAGAGATGGCCGCGGAAGCAGAGAGCGGCGGCCCGCGCAGGACAGAAAGGAGCGGCGGCTCATGAAACGCATCCTGATGACCGTCGCCTATGACGGGACGGCCTACTGCGGCTGGCAGATGCAGCCGAACGGGCAGACGGTGGAAGAGGTGCTGGACAGCCATCTGTCACGTCTCCTGAAGGAGGACGTGCACGTGATCGGCGCCAGCCGGACCGATTCGGGCGTCCACGCCCGCGGCAACGTCTGCGTCTTCGATACCGAAACGCGGATCCCGCCGGATAAGATCGCCTTCGCGCTCAACCAGAGCCTGCCGGAGGATATCCGGATCCAGGAGAGCCGCCGGGTACGCGCGGATTTCCATCCGCGTCACTGCAGCACGGTCAAAACGTATAAGTACCGCATCTGGAACAGCCGCCACGGCATGCCGACCGAGCGGCTGACCTCGTACTTCGTGTTTACGCCGCTGGATACCGACAAGATGCGCGAGGCGGCGAAGCGCTTCCTCGGAACGCACGATTTTGCGTCGTTCTGCACGCCCCAGCCCCAGGTCACGGACACGGTCCGCACACTGTATGACTTCACGGTGGAGCGGGACGGGGACCTCCTGACGTTCACGGTCACCGGCTCCGGCTTCCTGTATCACATGGTCCGGATCCTGGTCGGGACGCTGCTGCAGGTAGGGCGCGGCATGATCGCGCCTGAAGACGTGAGCCGCATCCTGGAAGCGCGGGACCGCCACGCGGCCCCGGCGATGATCCCGGCCCGCGGGCTCACGCTCTGGGAGATCCGCTTTGCAGAGGATCCGGCTGAAGGACTCACATCCGAACCGGACGAGAACGGACCGGACGGTCCGAAGGCCGGCAGACCGGAGGAAAACGGTCCGGACCCGGAAGCGGCGGAAGAGGACCAAAGTCTCAAAAAAGCTTGAAAATATGCGGAAAAAACCGCTTGACACGGTCTGACCCGCATACTATAATATAAAGGCTGTTGCGGACGGGCCGGTCTCAGCCAAAGCCCCGGTAAGGACAGGTCATCCGTACAGAAACGGTTTTTTGAACATTAATGGAGGTTAGGTCATGAATACGTTTATGGCAAGTCCCGCGACCATTGACAGAAAATGGTACGTTGTAGACGCCGCAGGATATACGCTG